>JAWBTN010000003.1:0-21746 GCA_039000415.1 Candidatus Aenigmatarchaeota archaeon
TTTAACTTATTTATTTCTCCAAAATGTTTTAAAGAAAAAGCTTTCTTGAACGTTTCCCCCATACCAATCACAATTTTTGGTTTAATGAGTTCTAATTCTTTTAATAAAAAACGATTTTTACACATCTCATGACATCAATATCCCTTTTTACATCCAAAATATTATCAGATGTGCAGCATTTTAAAAGAGAACCTAAACGACAAGCTTTACAATTTTGTATACTTTGAAGTTCCATTAAGTTTCTTTTACTCTCCTTTTGCATGGTCACATTAGAATTAGTTTATTCCCATTTTAATTGTCAGCGAGGTGCCCCCACTGGGATTTGAACCCAGACCAAGAGCTTTTCACTGAAAACCGCAAGCTCCCGTCCTATCCAGGTTAGACGATGGGGGCAATCTATAAAAATATTTCTCACCAATTAATTTAATCTGATAACATGTTCAAATGCTCAACTTGCAAGGTCAACATCTTGGCAAAAGAAAATTTTGTTAGGTTTAGTTGTCCTGCCTGTGGAAGAACTGAAATAGTTCGCTGCAAAACTTGCAAGGCTTTGAGCAATAAATATGTTTGTGAAAATTGCGGTTTTGTGGGGCCTTGAATATGGCAGAAGTGATAGTTGGCTTAAAGATTTTGCCAAAAACAGTTGAAGTTGATTTGGACAAGCTGGAGAAAAAGATAAGGGAAGCAATTTCTCCCGAAAGGATGCAAAGAGAGCCTATAGCTTTTGGTTTGGTTGCTATTCAAGCTGTCAAGCTTGTGTCTGATGCCGAAGGTCAAATAGACGAGCTTGAGAGAAAGCTGAAAGCAATAGAAGAAGTTGGGGAAGTTGAAATTACAGGAATAACAAGAAGCTTATAGATTTTTATTCTCGCTTCCAAATAGATTTTAGTATGGTTAGAATGATTCCTAAGATTTACAAGAGGAAAAGATGGAAAATAGCTTTGCTCTGGGTTTTGTCTTCTCTTTTCTTGCTCTTTGGCTCGATGATAGCTGGTGAGCTCCAAGTAAGCTATGGAACGAATGAAATAGCTCTTTGGATTGCTTTTTTCCTAGCTCTAATTTTCTTCCTGTTAGCAAGCTTGCTGTGGATAGCAATAGCAGTAGCTTTGAGGCAATTTGAAGAATAAGCTTTTAATACTTTTCTGTCTATAACCAATATAATGGCAGAAATAAGGATAAAAATTCCAAAAATGCCGAAAGTTGACATCTGGAGAGTCTTGACAATTGTTTTTGCTGCTATAATTTTGGCTCAGTTGTTTGGTTTTTTCAATTTAACAGGTCTAGTTGCTTTACCTTCTCTTTCAGGTCAAGAAGTTGGAAAAAAAGTCATAAACTACATAAACCAAAATTTAGTCCAACCAGGAACAAGCGCAAGCTTAGTTTCTGTTAACGATAAAGGAAGTTTTTATGAAATTGTAACAAGCTATCAAGGAAATAGGATTACAGTTTATGCTTCAAAAGATGGAAACTATCTTTTCTTGCAAGCTTTCAACATGAACCAACAGCTTCCGAGACAAGAAGCTCAAGAAGAGCAGCCTCAAGAAATTCCAAAAACAGATAGACCAGAAGCAAGAGTTTTTGTGATGAGCTACTGTCCCTTCGGTTTACAATTCTTGAAAGCTTACATCCCAGTTATGGAGCTCTTAGGCAATAAAGCTGACTTATATGTCAATTTTGTGGATTACATCATGCATGGAGAAAAAGAGATGATAGAAAACACGAGAATGTATTGCATACAAAAAGAACAAAGAGATAAGTTCACGAGCTATTTGAGGTGTTTTGTGCAAAGCGGAGATGCTGAAAAATGCATCTCAGAAGCCAAAGTAGATAAAGCTAAGCTTGATGCTTGTATGGAAGCTACAGACAAACAATTCAACCTTACAAAATTGTTCAAAGAGAGTGGGGCAACTTATCCGCCTTATCCGATTGATTCAGAATTGAACGATAAATACAATGTGAGGGGTTCACCAACTTTCGTCGTGAATGGCGTGACGGTAAGCGTCAACAGAGCTGCAGAATCAATCAAGCAGACAATATGCTCGGCTTTCAAGACTCCACCAACTGAATGCTCCCAAAAACTAAGCACAACAACAGAATCTCCAGGAATTGGAGCAATAGGTTCAGGAAGTGGTGCAAGCTCTTCTGGTGGTTGCGCTTAGAAAAGACCACCAACAAAAAGCTTGTGCCTATCTTTTTCTTCAAGCTCACTTATTATTCTTTTGACAATCATTTTCTTAGGGTCAGGCAACATTTCAACCCTTTCTTGCAAATCTTGAAAGCTCTTGAAAGGCTCTTCTTTTCTTTTTGTCAAAATCTCCCACAAATGTTTTTTGCCAATTCCTGGTAAGAGCTCTAGCATGTGAGAGCGAGTGCTTAGAGGCATAGCTTTATTGAAAAAATTGACAAATCTTGCTTCATTGATTGCAACCAAATTGTTTATCACATTCTCGAGTTCATTCTTTGCAAAATTAGTTAAATCAGAATACTTTATTCTTCCTCTTATGTATTTAACAACATCCCATTTTCCTTCACCAATGTAAACTTTATCTCCAGGTTTAACAGTTTTTCCCTCTTTTATCACAATCTCTAGCAATGTAAAAAACTTATCGCCAATAGCTTGAGCTACTGGTTCAGCCTTTCTATCTCCAGCTTTTCCATGCGGGAAGAAATCCAGTATTATCGCAAAATCATCTTTCATCATTTTTATCGCCCCAAGAAATCAAACAAATTTCTTCACAATTTCAAGGATTTTTTCAATCTCTTCTTGTGTAAATGCAGAATATTCTTTATGAAGAATAGCTCTAAGATCATCCTTATCTTCGGGTAAAAAATTAGCAATAGTCACAATCTGTTTTTCCCTCAATCTTTCAATCGACCTCAGTTCTTCAATAAGTTTTCTTATCTTTTCAGGCTCAACTTTAACAAACTTTCTGAGCAAAGCTAAAGTTATTTTTTGCTCATATTTGAGTTCCCCTTCTTTCTCTCTATTTTCTAAAATCTCTTTTGCTTCCACATCTGGAATCTCTTTCTCAGATATAACATTCATTTCATCACCTTCAAATGTTCTGGTCTCGAAATAAGCTTTTTCACCTTATTTCCATCTGTTATCTCAACAATATAACTTTTTCCCCTTTTGCCTATAATCTTACCTACCCTACCTTTATACCTAGAATGGGGCATACCCTTTTGGGAAGAAGGCTCTTGGTCTATAACAACTTTCTGGCCTATATTAAACTCTTGTAAAAACTTTGTTATAGTAGGCCTATAGCCAGGCTCTTGTCTTAAAGTTTGCCTTGTTTTTGTTCTTGGTCCACGAGACTTTTTCATATTCTCACTTATGAATTTTTATAACATCTAACTTTATCTTTTTTGGTTTATTAGATATTAATTCTGATATGTTTGGAGTTGTTCTCCCCTCATCACCAGATATAAGCTCTTTAATATATAAACCAGATTGTGCCCTTATCTTGAATAGGCACTTTTTTTTGCTCAAAATCTTCCAAGAGATTTTTTTTACAATTCTCTTTCTGGTTTTGTCAGCTCTCCTATGAATTACTCTCAAAGGAGTTTTTTGTAAAATTGTTTGTCCCTCAAGCTTCTTCAATTCTTTCAATTTTTCTTTATCAATTTCTTTTTCAAATTCAACTTCAACAAGGTAAGTTTTATCGGATTTTTCACTTTTAAGCTTGACTACAACACTTCTATCAACAAACTTTAAACCAGAAACTTTGACTTTTTTAGACTTGTTTATCTCTTTTTCAATTTTTTTCAAATCAATTTTTCTTTTAAGTGGTTTCACAATTTCAATCACAAAAGGCCTACCATCAAGACATCTTGCATCTATATCTTCACGACCAGAAGCATGAAAAGCAGATTTTTTTGCTTTTGTAGCTTTGAGGAAAGGTTTTTCAATTATCTCTTGAATAGAAGTGGGATAAAGCTTTCCGGTACCTTTACAATCCACACAGCCTTTACCTTTACACTTTGGGCAAGACCATTTCGATTGAGGTATGCCTCGAACAAGCTTCTTATATTTTCCATAAACGAACAAGCTTCTTATCTCTTTTTTAATCTTACCAGTTTTTAAATTTACTATTATTGTTAGATCAGGATTCTCAGTCGAAAAAATTTTGCCAGTAAGTTTTTCAACTCTTTTACCTAATTCTCTATTTATTTCTGATTTAATTGGCTCTACGAAATCTATTCCAATCTTTTCATACAACTTTTCCTCTTCATTCATCATTTCATCAGTCGGTATAGAGCCAATTAAGAATGTCTTGAACTCTATTCCTTTAATCTCTTTCACAATTCTCTTGGCAATTTCATCTATTTCTTCAAGAAAAAAATTCTTGCAAATTTTACATTTTTCAGGTTCTTTTATCTCGAGTTTAACATTTCTGAATTTTATTCCATGAAAATTGCTTGTATCGACTTCAATTTTTTCTCCAGAGTCAATCAAGAAAGCAAGAAAAATCCTCAAGATTTTCCCTCTTTCTTTATTGGAGAAACCACTGAGCAATTCTGAGCAAATTCTACCCAAGCAAGAATCGCAAATGTATCCTTCTTTAAGTGTTTCTGCTATCTTCTCTACAAGCTTCATGTTCATCCTCTTTTTCCAGAATTGAGATTTTTAATTAATAAACTTCTACTCCCAACAACACTCAGTTTTTCTCTTTAAAAAATTTTTCAATTTTTTAATCATATTTATTCCTTACAACAATCCACGATTTTTTGAACAATGGCACCAAGCTTGGAGAATACATTACCTTCTTTATCATGGACATTCAACTTTTTATCTTCAATTTCCTTTATTTCTCCAATCTTCACTATATTCAAGTTAATTCCCCAGAAAAGTGAATAGAGCTGATAAGCTTTTGAAAAAAGATCTTCTGCCTCTTTTTTGTTTCCTTTGTTCAGCTCTTTTGTTCCCACTTCAATCAATCTCATGGAGGCAGCCAAAAGATGCTTTAAGATGCACCAGCTTTCACCTTCAGTTTTCTTCACTAGTCTTTTCATCAACTCTTTTCTCATCTCTCTTATTTCATTCAACAAGTCAAAATATTTTGTTTTTTTGGTTTTTGCACCAGTGAAGAAGAAATGTTCTTCCAAACTCAAAAGATTCATCACAGCTACACTCAAATCTTCATCTGAAGATAAGTCAATCTTTCCTTCTTGAGTTACTTTTTTAACTTTTTCCAGCAATTTTTTTATTTTCTCTTCCATATCAACACCTTGTTATCAAATAAAAAATTAAGCTTGCTACCAACAAAAAAACCAAAGGTATTATAACTTTTTGGAATGGGAATAAAACTTTGCCTTTATTCATTTTCTTTATTTTTTCATTTACGATCAGGCTAAACTGGAATGCAATAGTACCTGCAATAATTCCGATCAAAAGCTTGTCTATTCCAAAGAGCTTGCTGCAAGAAGGATGGCCTATTGCTTTCATCCAATAAAGAGATAGAAATGAAGTAGAATAAACAATCAAGGTTATCAAAAGTTTTGTAAATTTGAGCTTGAAGTTCTTTTCTAGCCAATTTGCGAGCCAAAGAGAAGTTGAAAGCAATAAACCACCTATCCAGATTCCTGTTATAGTGTCATCTATACCTAGCAATCTTGAAAACTCAAGACCTCCAGCAACAGCTATAACACAAACGGGGCAAGTTGCCGTTGCTTCAGAAAAAACTATTGATAAAAAAATAATTGTGAAGAAGAGTAGTTTGAATTTCATACTTTCACCCCAGTACAATTCTCATAAAATTCTTTCAGCTCTTCTTCATTCATTTCACCTATATAAGTCTTGTTGTCTCTTAAACAAAGCTTCGCCGGCACAAGAAGGCCTGGTTTATTTCGAATATTAGAGTCTTTATGGTAAATGAGATAGTCAGAATATTGGTTTATGATGTCGCTACAAGCAACACTGCTACCATCAACCATATAAAATTCTCCAGTAAGATTTAGGGCTTTGATTTTTGAAAGTTCCGACTTGCAATGCGGGCATGTAGGAGAATAAACAAAAAGCATACTGTATCCTTCCAAGCTTTTACCACAATCATTCCTATAAGCATCCCTTGGAATAAAAAATACATAACTAATAACAGCAATCACCACGATTAAGGCAGTTGGAACTAAAATCCAAGGTTTAGTCTTCATTTTTATCACTAACTATTATTGATTTTTTTAAGAATTAAGATTATAAACATTTTCTATCTAGCTCATTGTGGCAAATTACTATAACATGAGATGCAAGGTAAGTTAGTTTTCCAACAGAAATCCTTTTAGCACCAATCCTATCCAGAAGCCTTTCTGTATTTTTTGGCAAGCCTTTGTGATCCCCTAACACAAAACAAACATTTTTTTCAAATTCAAATTCTCTTATGTCTATTCCTTTTGGATTAAGATAAATGAGCTGAGTTTCTTTAGCTTTTTCTTTTACCAATTCTTCAAAACTTTTTTTACTCACTTTTATCCCATCACCAACTATTCTTTCTTCATTTTTTTCTAAATCTAACCCCAAATTTACGGCTTTGTTTATCCATGCTCCTATATTTCTTTCATCCGGAGTAATGCGTTTAAGATTTTCTCCAAAAAAGCTTATGAGTTTTGGAGGTTTTGGAGGACCTTCCAAGACAGCATGAAAACGAACATCTTTTCTTATGGCTTCAGAAATGAAAAAAGCGTTGGATATACAGCGACAAACTAAATCAATTCTTCCAGAACCTGCTAAATCGTTAAGGTTAAATGGTCTTGTAAATGCTTTAGAGGCCTTGAGAATGAACTCTCTCATACCTTGAACCCAAATTGTTTCATGAGCTTGCTCAAAGCTCCTCTTTCAAGACCAGCCTTACCACCAAGCATTTTCATGAGTTTTTTCATTTGTTCATATTGTTGCAAAAGCTCTCTAACTTCACTTTCAGGTCTTCCGCTTCCTCTTGCAATTCTCCTTATCCTTGAGGCATTTATTATTTCAGGATTTTCCCTTTCCTCTTTTGTCATTGACTGAATTATATACTTGTAGTGCTTCATCTTTTCTTCTTGTTTTTCCAACACATCTTCAGGGATTTTCATTCCCAAACCAGGTATCATTCCAACAATTTTACCAAAGGGCCCCATTTTACTCATAGCTTCTATTTGTTCCATAAAATCTTGTAAAGTAAATTTACCTTCAATAATTTTTTCTACTTTTTCAGGTTTTATTTCAACTTCTTTGGCCTTTTCAATTAAAGTCTGTAAATCACCTAAACCAAGTAGTCTTGAAACAAATCTCTGAGGATCGTAAACTTCAAAATCTTCTATATGTTCACCTGTACCTAGAAACTTAACTTTTGCTTTTGTTGCCGAGCAAGCTGCTAGAGCACCACCTGCTTTTGCTGTTCCATCCATCTTGGTTATGAAAATTCCTGTTATCCCAATAAGCTTGTGAAATTCTTCTGATTGTTTTTTTGCAACTTTGCCCAAGTCAGCTGGTATTGTTAACAAAACTTCATCTGGTTTTATAATTTCTCCTAACCTCTTAAGCTCATCAGCAAGCTCTTTATCCAAAGCATTTCTTCCAGCAGTGTCGAAAATTATAACATCATATTTTTCAAATTTCTTCATCCCTTCTAAAGCAGCTTCATAAGGATTTTTATTAGGATGAATATAAACAGGAACTTTTATTTGATCACCAAGCTGTTTCAATTGCTCAGGTGCTGCTGGCCTATGATAATCTAGAGCAACTAAAGCTACTCTTAAACCTTGTTTCTGGAAGTAGCGTGCAAGCTTAGCAACACTTGTAGTTTTACCTGAACCGAAGAGCCCCACAAACATTATTTTCTTCTTACCAATCAAGCTAGCAGGTTTTTCACCAAGCAGCTTAACAAGCTCATCGTAAATTGTTTTCAAAACATGCTCACGCAAAGTCAAGCCAGCAGGAATTTTTTCTTCCAAGCATTTTTTCCTTATGTTTTTAACAAGCTCTTCAGTGAGCTCAATGCTAACATCGGCTTGCAATAAAGTTATTTTCATGTCTTTTAGAATTTCCTCTACAACATTCTTATCAATTGTAGTTCCACTCACAAGCTTGTTTATAAGCTTAGACAATTTTTTTCCAAGTTCATCAAACATAACTTAAAATAGGTTTATATAATTTAAATCCTATATCTTACAGAAACATTTTTTGTTTCTTCTTCAAGTTTTTTCTCTTCCCAAGAATTAATAAGGCCTCTCTTAACAAGTTCAAAATTTATAATCGGATTTTTCGCCAGAATTTCTTTTAAATCAATATTTTCTACTTCTCCAGAGTGTTCATAATAAACTTCTATTGTCTCAATTTGGTAAACGGTAAATAAGTAACTTTTTTCACTATCAAAAACCATTTGTACAGGTTTATATTTTACAAGTAGGCCATGATTTTCATCATCTTTAAAAACATCAATTTGAAAATCACCAATATTTAAAGTTGAAATATGATAAAATTTAAGCGCTTCAAATTCTTTATCGAGCTTATTAATGCAAATTAGTTTTCCTTCATTTACGGTAAAGAGTAACCTTGAATATACTGAAATTAAGAATTCTAGTTCATCGGGATTTATTCCCAGATCTTCGACATCTATTTCTATATTCATTCATTTTTAAAAAGAGAATTAAACTATTTATTCTTTACGAAAAAAGAACATTCACAAATTTGTTAGCATCATATTTTTCAATTTCTTGATATTCTTGTCCGTGGCTCAAGAACAATATCGGTTTTTTAAGTTCATGAGTAACAGATAAAATTGCTCCTCCCTTTTCATTCACATCAACTTTTGTGAAAATCACAGCATCAATTCCAACTTCATTGAAAAGTCTTGCTTGAATAACAGCATCATTTCCTGTCAAAGAATCCACAACCAAAACTTTCAAATCAGGCTTTGCAACTTTTACAATTTTGTTCATCTGCTCCATTAAATTTTTGTTTGTGTGAGCTCTTCCTGCTGTATCAATCAAAACAAAATCTATACCATTGGCTTTAGCATGAGCAATTGCATCAAATGCAACAGCAGCAGGATCTGCCCCATACTTATGCTTAATTACCCTTATTCCAAGCTTCTTAGCATGTTCTTCAAGTTGCTCAATAGAAGCAGCTCGGAAAGTGTCAGAAGCTGCGAACACACAAGTATAGCCACCATCAACAAGCCATTTACCAAGCTTTGCTAGTGAGCTTGTTTTTCCACTGCCATTAAAACCCAAAAATAAAATCACAAAAGGCTTTTTGTTTTCAACCATTTTCTTTAGGTCAATTTCTGGTACAGAGAGAATTTCAAGCAAGCTTTGCTTCAAAGCTTCAACAACAACTTCTTTTTCTTTTCCTCTTTTTATAGGCTTTCCGACAAGACTTTTCTTCAAATCTTCTTTTATTTTCTCAGCAACTTCATAAGCAACATCAGCTTCTATCAAATCTGTTGCAAGTTCATTCAAAATAGGCTCAACATCCTCTTCACTCAACTGTTTTTCTGCAATGGCTTTAACAACTTTTTCTTTAATCTTTTTGAAAATTTTTTCAGGCTTTTTTTCTTCAACTTCTTTCGGTTTTTCTTCCTTTTTTTCAATTTTTTCAGAAATAGACTTTATGGCTTTTTTCAGTTTATTCTTCAAAATTTCAAACATTCAACCAGCCTTTCTTTCTTCCATCATTTTCCTTATTTCTTCTCTCAATTCTTTCAGTCCAGAAGAAAACTGGTTTATAGCAGCTTCTATGTTTGCTATTGATTGTGAAAGCTCTTCTTTCCTCTTTTGCAAGATTTGCTTCCCTTCTTCTAAGCTTTTTTCGATTGCAACATTTGCTCCAACCTCAACTATTATTTTATCCTTTTCAACTATTTTGCAAGGAATGTATGTTTGCGAGCCAAGTGAGAAAAGAACATCATCACCTTTATTCTTCAACTCTTCTATCCCATTTATACTCTCTTCTATTTCCATCAAACTTTTGATCAAAGCCTCTCTCTGCTTGAGCAGGCTTTCTATCTTAGCCTCTATTAGCCTATGAATCATTATCTTTTCCTGCAATTCTCTTTCATCATCCATAAACATCACAATTTAATTTGAGCTATTGACTTAATAAATTATATGAAGATAAAGCTGTTAATCTTTTCATTACTTTTCATGTTTTTATTGTTTGCTCTTTCCATGGCTTCAAATCCTGGCACTGTAACAATTACCTTAAATGCAACAAAAGTTTGGTGGAATGATAGCGTGAAAGCAAGTGGAATTGCCAAATATTCAAACGGAACAGGAATAAGCGGCACTGTTAATTTAACTGTTGATGGCATTAACCATTCTTGTCCTCCCACGGATGTTAATGGCAATTGGAATTGCACATTCAATGCTCCACTAAAAATTGGTTCTTTTCTTGTAACAGTCACGGTCACGAATGCCACAGGCCACCAATTCCAGAATTCCACTTTTTTGTCAGTTTCTCCTTACTATGGGAAAACACCAATAGGCTCAATGACAAGAGTTGTTTATGAATTGCCTGTGTTGATTCAAGATTTGAATGGTGAGATAAAAACAGTTTTGGCAAGAATAATTGTTTGGAAAGGCTAATTTTTACTTGCCTAGTAAGTTCAAAATTTATATTAAAGCTTTTTCTTCAACTTCTAAAACATGCCGGTAATAACAGTTTTCACTTTTGAAAATTTACCGAAAGTTAAGGAAATAATTAGGGTTTTGGATAAGAAGAAAAATGGAAGTAGCTGGCTAACAGCAAAAGAAAGCAAATATAGCAAGGGAGAAGTTTTCTTGCAGTATTGGTATTATGAAGATGTGGAAACAGCTTTAAGGCAAGCGATGAGTGAAGAAGACATTTATGAAATAGTTTCTTTTTTAAAAAATAATGGGAAGCAAAAAGTTTTGAAAAGGACTTATTGCTTCATAAATCTTTTGTTCAAAACTTTAGAAGTTTACCGAGGTCCAGATCAAAAAACTCAAGAAATAGTTTCTTTTCTTGAAAGCTTGCTGAATGTGAAATTCAAACCAATAACCCTCAACTCAAAACAACTTCAAGAAATTTATTTAAATCACGCAACAGAACTTAAACAAGCTATGTTCAAACATATTGATGGCTTAGTTTATGAAATTCTCAAAGCAGAACGCTTGGAGAAGAATGAAAAATATCTGGAATATTTAAAGAAACATCCGGAAAATTTGAGGGTCATATCCTTCAAACCTAAAATAAAACTCTTAAATGAGAACAATCGCTACCAAGTTACAATAAACGGAGATAAAGGCACAATAAGGCTATCAAGCAATGAAGTTTTTAGGTGGAGACCAAGATTTGAAATAAGACAATTGATTTTATTTATAGTATCTGTCCTTGGTTTTCACCCCAAGTTATGAAATTTAAAATATTTAATACTCAAAAATTAAATAAAAATTAATGCTCAAAAAAGGAAGAAGAAAAAACTGGTTTATCATTAGAAAAAACATAAAGACAGTTCAGTTTATAATAGGAATTTTAATAATTCTAGTAATTTTTATTAAGGTCAATCCAATCGAGACTTTTAGGATATTGTTTTCAGTTAATCTTACATTTTTTATATTATCTATAATTTGTTACTTGATTTTGAATTTATCTCATGCGATTAGACTAAAAATAGCTTTGAAATACTTAAATTATAATGTAAAATTGATAGATACATTCCAAGCTCAATCTTTTGGAATGTTATTGGGGGATATCACTCCAGCAAGAGTTGGTTATGCATCTGTCACATATCCTTTAAAAAAAAGAAATAAAGTTCCAATAACAAGAACTATGTCAGCAATTGCGATTTATCAAGGAATCGAATTTTTATTAAAAGGTTTACAGGGGGTATTGGGAGTACTTTTTCTATTGTGGTTTTTTGTTCTTTCGGGAGAAATATTATATATTTCTATAGTTGCCTTACTTTTTGCAGTTATGTTGGGAATGCTCCTCTTAATTTTACCTACTCATAAATTTGTTAAAACACTTAAAATAATGAAAAAATTAACGGCAGGTAAGTTAAATTTGAATTTTTTTGAAGAAATTCAAAAAAATTCAAAAATACTTACAAAAAGAGCTATACTTCCTATATTCTTTCTGACTTTTATTGGTTGGTTTATTAGAGCGACAGAATGGTTTTTTATAGGAAAGGCTCTAGGCCTAAACATATCTTGGATTTTTTGTCTATTCTTGCATCCTATAATGAGCGCTTTGACTTTTGTTCCATTTTCTCCTGCTGGTCTTGGTATCTATGAAGGAGCCATCATACTTATGTTTTCTTTGTTTTCCATATCTCCTACATCTGCCCTGGCTTTTTCATTTCTAGATAGAATCAATAATATACTTACAGATAGTTATGCAATAAAAGAGGTTTTCAAATGAATGGAATAGTTCTTGGTGGAGGATTGGCAGGTTTATCAGCCGCTATGGAATTGTCTAAATATTGCGACGATGTAATTATTCTAGAAAGCGAAGATTATCTTGGTGGGCTTTCATCTTCCTATGATATTGATGGCTACAAAATTCCTAGATTTTTTAGACACGTGATAGATGCAGATAAAGTAACATTGAAAATTTTAGAAGAATTAGGGATTTTTAACAAATTTTTCAAAAGAAAAGTAAAATTTGGCATCTATTCTGAACAATACGATAAAATCTTTCAGATGAATGCTTTCAAACTTCTTTTTTTCAAACCACTTTCATTTTTTGACAGATTGAGATTTGGGTTTTTTTGTTTGAGTTTGTTGCTTGGAAAAGAAGATTTAAAGAATTTGGATAAAATAAATGCAGAAAGATGGTTAACCGAAAAGTCTAGCAAAGAAATTTCTCAATTTTTTGGAACTTTAATAGCGGAACACAAGTTTGCCGTTCCTTTCAATAAAGTTTCGGCTGCTTGGATATTTAGTAGATTTAAGCTGGAGTTGAGTAAATCAAACTTTCTTTATTATCCAAAAGGGAAAGAGGGATTTGATCTATTTATCAACAAGCTAAAGGAGAGCGTAAAAGGTGAGATACTGACAAAATGTCCTGTAAAAAAGATTGTTATTGAGAATAGAAAAATTAAAGAAATTCATTCTACCAAAAGAAAATTCGTTTTAAAAGAAGATGATCTAGTGATAAATACATTACCAATGCCGGTTTTTTTAAAAATATGTGTTGGACTTCCTTCTACTGAGAGAAAAAAATTAGAAAAAATAAAGTATACGGGCAACATTTGTTTGTGTCTTGGCTGTAAAGAAGAGATAACAGATTACTATTGGA
This sequence comes from Candidatus Aenigmatarchaeota archaeon, assembly GCA_039000415.1. Classification (GTDB taxonomy): domain Archaea; phylum Aenigmatarchaeota; class Aenigmatarchaeia; order CG10238-14; family SCSR01; genus JAVZGQ01. Next base: position 13,241 of record JAWBTN010000003.1, read on the forward strand.
TAAATATTATGGGTAAGTTTCCTTTTGGAACTATGATAGATCATAATAATTTGTATGATGAATATCCTTGGAGAATATTATATCTTTCTAATTATGTTAGCCAAAAAGATAAGATATGGAAACTTTCTGACAGGGAAGTATTAAATCTCTATCTAAAATTTCTTGAAAAAATTCTCAAAAAAAGAATCAGACCAATTTGGTTTAAGGTCACAAGAGCCCCCTATGCAGTACCAATATATAGAGTAAATTTCTTTAAATCAATCCCAAATAACAGAGAATTTAAAAATCTTAGGTTTGCCGGTCCTTATATGGCATTCCCTGAGGATAGATTAATGGGTGGAAGCATTCAGTCTGGGATCGATGCTGCTAAAATTTTAACTTGAGCCAAAGTTTGATTAAAGAAACACCCATATCTAAAGAATCTCTAATTATTTTTACTTTTGTTTTTTTGCCTTCTTTCCATTCAACTGGAATTTCTTTAATTTTATACCCTTTCAAAAAAGACCTGATTAAAATTTCGGTATCCCAAAACCACCCATTTGCTTCGACTTCTTCATTCATTTGAATAAAAACAGATTTCCGAAACCCCTTAAACCCACATTGTAAATCAATAATTGGTAAATTAAAAAGCAATTTTTGCAAAAAGTTATAGGATTTGCTTAAGATTCTTCTCAAAAAACTCCTTTTAGTTTTTGATAACCTATGATATCTCGAGCCAATGACAATATGATGAGTTTTGAGACAGTTTAACATCTCATTTAGTTTTTTTCCAAACTGTGGAGCAAGATCGACATCCATGAAAACTATGTATTTTCCCCTTGCAATTTTTCCCGCTTTTTTTAGTGCCAAACCTCTTCCCAACTTTTGATTATAATGTTGATGTATTATAATTTTTTTTTCATTAGCTAATTTGGCTGCTATTTTGTCAGTACCGTCTGTAGAACCATCTTCAGCTATTATGATTTCCGAATCAATTTTTTCTGATTCCAGAATTTTAATAAGCTTGTTTACAGATTTTTCTAATTTGTCTGCTTCGTTGTAAGCTGGCAATATTATTGAAATCATCAATTATAAGTTATTTTTTTTTATTTTATAATAAGTGAATTTAATGATTTATGAAATATTTGTTTGGTGGTTAATTACAGAAATTCTAGGCTTATCTTCGTTACCCATCCTTTTATTCATTTGTAAAAAACTACCAGATAGAGGCTATTCTATTTCAAAAATTGTAGGAATTTTACTCGTGTCATATTTTACTTGGATTTTGACAATTTCTCAATTATTTAAATATGATGTTTTAGTTATAATAGTCTCGATATTTTTTACCATCTTTATATCTATTATTGTTTTTTTACACGATAGAGAATGCATAATAATTTTTTTAAAGAAAAGAAAAAAGACAATATTATGGAATGAGATTGTCTTTCTTTCATTCTTTATACTTTTTACTTCAATTAGAATGTTCAAACCAGACATTTATACTTTAGAAAAATATATGGACTTTGCATTCATCAATGGAATAAATAGAAGCGAGAAATTACCTCCATTAGATCCATGGTTTTCGGGCGGTGACATTAAGTACTACTACTTCGGTCATTTTATTGTTGTAACGCTTACTAAACTTTCTGGTCTACCAACTCATGTTACCTATAATTTGGCGTTCTCGCTTTTCTATTCTCTATTTACTTTTGTTGCTTTCGGTATAGGATATAACTTAACACAAAAATATCGCTATGCATTAATCACAGTTATTCTTATTTCATTCGTGGGCAACATTTTTGGGTTTTTACAGTTAATTACATTTCTTTTCCCAAGCTTTGGCGATTTCTTAGTAAATACTTTTGACTTAAAATATCCAGTAACTTGCTGTTGGAATCCTTCTCTATCATTCACACAACAGATTAAAAGTATGGATGTTTGGGCAAGCACACGAATAATCCCGAATACAATAAATGAGTTTCCTTACTCTAGTTTTCTTTTTGGAGATCTACATGCACACTATATGGCGTTTCCATTTCAATTATTAGTTTTGACACTCTTTCTAAACTTCTTCTTAAATGAGAGGACTGGAAATCATATTTTCGACAAAGATATAATAGAGAGAAGCATTAACATTTTCTTACTAAGTTTATCTGTCGGCTCTCTATCTTTTATAAGCTCTTGGTATTATCCAACCTCTATCATTCTTTTTATTTTCATGATTTTTTCTATTCTGATCGGTTCAAATAAGAAAATAAAAAATTTAAATTTCATCAGAAATATCATAATTTTGGTCTTGGTAATTGTTATTTTGAGTATTTTGTTATTTTTACCCTTTTTTTATTACAACAAGCCTTATAGAGAAATCGGTTTTGTTAAGGAAAGGACAAATATTTTTCATTTTCTTATCATTTTCTCACCTTTTCATTTTCTCACCTTTTCATTTCTTCATTTAAATTCAAAAAAATTGATATCTCAACACAAATGGAAGATATTGATAAGTTTCTTATCCTCAGTTTTCTTATCATTTTTTCTTAATTTTCAACTACTTTTAGTGTTGGTGCCAATATTTATTTTTTCACCCTTGTTGTTATTTTCTCAAAGAAAAAAAGACCATATTTTTAGTTTTGTAGTTGTTTTAATTCTTGTATCAGCTTTAATAGTTTTGTTTTCAGATATCATGTTCATAGACAGTAGGATGAATACTGTTTTCAAGATGTACTTGCAAGTATGGAATTTCCTTGCTATAGCATCAGGCTATGCTTTATACGATATTGAAAGATATTCTTTTCCATCAAAAATTTGGTATTTTTTCTTTTACTTTTTACTATTTGCCTCACTTTTTATTTCATTTGTGGTAACATTTAATCAAATTATTTTTGGTTTAGAAAAGGGCCCGAGCCTTGATGGAATGCTTTATATGAAAACAATGGAGAATGGTGATTATGAAGCAATAAGATGGTTAAACAAGAACATTAATGGTTCTCCAGTAGTTCTTGAAGCACCAGGAAAAGCTTATACTTACTATTCTAGAGTTTCGACCAATACAGGTCTACCAACAGTAATAGGTTGGTTAAACCACGAGTTTTTATGGAGAGGGAAATGGTATTCCGATAGGGAAGAAGACATCAACAGGATTTATACAACTATAAACAACACAGAAGCAATAGAATTACTAAATAAATACAACGTGACTTATATCTATGTTGGTTCTTTAGAACACAAAGATTATCCCTCAGATGGTCTGAAAAAATTCTCTAACTTTCCTGATAATTATAGACTAATTTATGACAATCTAAACGTACAAATCTATCAATTCATCAAATAATTTTTCATTTTTAGTTATGAATAAATTTTCCAATTTTACATTCAAAATAAATCATTTTTAATATATACTGCTAACACGACACCAGGTCTCAAAGTATATTTTTTAAGCACATAGTCTTTGACAGGTTGGAGTATTTGTCCATCACTTTCTGAGATTATGACAATAGACGGTCCGAGCAACTCCTTTAATTTCTTTCCATTTTCAAAATTCGGGTTTTGAACAAAATTATATGAGCCATCTTCTCTAGTTATAGATATGTTAGTAAACCATATACTTCCTTTGGTCCACCCCCAATTTCCTATCGTACAAGTAAGCCAAATAATATTTTCTTTTTCATTCACATAAAATTCTGTTTCTCGGTATGTCCAATCATTTGTTCCTATGACGGGTTCTGTCTCACCAATAATTTCATTTGGTTTTCCATTTAAATCAGTTCTAACATAACATTGAGCATACTTATTTGCGTTTATAACTTCAATTTTCTCGGTCTTTATCCAAACCCCAAGCTTATAAACGAAACCACCTTCAACAGAAATTTTCTGTCTCCATTCACCATCCATTCCATTTTCTGATGATATTTTACCACTTGTTTTACCACCTTCAACTGGATCACTGATCCAAACAATAGCCCCATCACCACTCCATCTAATTCCAGTCCAATTATTTGGTAACTCAACTTTATCACTAAGATATTTTACATTTGGATAATCTCTCCAGTACCAAGATAGAGGATACTCGCCATGTGATACAGAGACAACCATATCTATTTTTGTACCACCTGTTTTTTTGTAGGAGATTTCTTTAACTAATTCAAGTAAATTTTTTACATCATCAACAGTTTGAACAAATACCAGTGGATTTGATTCCGAAGCATAGTTAATAAAATTTGTGTCCAAGCTTATATAAAGAGAGAGAGAAAACAGTAGCAAAATGGCTAATGAAGCCAACAGCTTAAAGACTTTTGGTATGCTGCACAAATAGTCGATGAAAATTCCTACACATAGCGATAAGGGCAAAAGAATGTTTATTATCAAGTTTGGAAGCTTATATGGTAAGTAAATGTAAATAATTATAGTTAATAATGTCCAAATGCCTAGAAATCTCGTGAATTTGTTATTTAATCTAAAAACACACAATATTCCTCCAATCCCAAGTAAAAATATCGCAAATTCGTATTTAGTCAATATCTCTAGATAGAATTCTGGTGGTCGGTAAAAGCCACCCATTTCAGTAGCACGCATTATCCAATGACTAACAGGTTTTATAATGGCAATTGATAAATTACTCGGAAAACGGAAAAAAGATGTATAAAAAGCCACAAATATAAGAATAAATAGAATTACACAAACAAATATAGATTCAAAATTCTCCCTGACCCAAAAAATTTTTAATGATATTTTTTTATGAATTTTTTTCTTTTATTTTGTAAGGAATAAATAAACTCGAATAAAAGACAAGAAACTAAAATCACCAAGAAAATATAAACATTTTCCTTGACTGTGAAAAGAAACGCAAGACTTATAGAAAAAAGATAGAGATAAAGGTTTGTTTTAAATTTGTAATATAAAAATAGAGATACAACCGTAGCTAAGGTGAAGAATACAAAGAAAATATCATGAAGTGCGAATCTAGAATAATAAACAAATGCAGGTGAGATTGAGATTAACAAAGCAACTAAAAGTATACTCACTTTTTTCAAAAAATATTTGAGAGGATACAGAAGTAATACAATACCAATTCCAAATAAGGCTTCCATTAATCTTAAACTAATATCATTTTCTCCAAAAAGATAGAATGATAATGCAGTAATATGATAAAGAAAAGGCCCATGAAAGTCAGGGTTATAAATGTAAGTGCCACTATGGAACAGTGCTTGTGCACCTTTAGCATGACCTCCCCCCTCATCAAAGTGTATTGGCCTTAAATCTAAAGCATATAATCTGAGAAAAGCAGTAATAAATAAAATAAGTATAAAAGCTAAAAAAAATTTTTTATCATTAATCTTCATCTACTCACTAAAAATTTTTTTATATTTCAAAGGACTTAATGAAATAATCACTATTAAAAGCCCGAGATAAGAGAAAAACAAGCCAATTATGTCAGATATAGTTGCCCCATAATATATTTTTACGTTTTCTTTGTTTGGAAATATCATCATAAAGGAAGGGGAAACCAAATAAATTTTATCAGCCCCTTCGACTTTCCAATTTGGGAAGAAAGATATCTTTATCCAGAGAGGTTTGCCTATACAATCAGTTTTTATATTTATCTCCTCTGTTTTGATTTCTTCCTCAATTGTACAATTCTTATCAATTTTGATTTTTGGCAATTCTAGAGTCTCGGGTTCATATAATATTGTGGCAAACCTTTTAAAGTCCCTTTCACTTATTTCTTTAATATTTCTCACAAATACTATCGGAACATCCAACATTTCTTTATTTCTGAACCATTGATAGGATAACTCCCTCCATTTGTTAGTTTCAATCAAAATTGGCTGATATTCAGGTAGTACAACATATTTTCCTTCATGTGTTTTCAATTCCCAAATTTCAAAAGTTGCTGGGCCATAAATTCTCTCAAAGTTTGGATTTTCTTTTAAAATATTTTTAACCTTATCTGAAGAGACAAAAAAATGTTTGACATTAAAGAGTGTTAAGTGTTTTGTACCCATTTCTATATCAAAACTAGGACACCCACCACTTATCAAACCAAATAAACAAGAACAACCATTCGAATATTCACAATGCGCATTATATATATAAGGACCAGAAAAAGCAGACTGAAAATGACAACCCTCTGTTATAGGTCTACCAGAGAATACGGGTATCGTTTCTGTAGCCCTTGAACTACCCAACCCAGACTCATATTTTTGTGGATCATACTCAAAAGCTACCCTACCAATTTTGTGTTTAGATAAGAATTCGTTTGCTTCTTTATAATCCAAGAAAAGTGGTTTGGCTTCGTAACCTTCATAATTCCATTTTATCCAATACGGAATATAGGTTACATGCTTGTTTACCCAAATAATAACTAAAGCTAGAATTATAAATGGAATGATAAATTGTTTACTTATTTTTGGTAAATATCGAATCAAACTCGGAATGGTTAATAAAATACTTAAGTACATTAATGGAAGAAATTTAACTAACTGAAATTGTTCCCAACCTTTACCAAACTTGTTTAAAGTTGGTGTAACCAAGAAAAACGCAAGTGCTAAAATTGCTGAAAAACCAAATAATATCGTTATTTTATCTTTTTTTAAAAAAGCAATAAATATGGAAATTGCAGAAATTAAATAAAAAATTTGAAGAGGCTGTGGAATTAACATATTTATTAATTCTTTTGTAGTTGGTGGAAACCCCCAAATATGTGGAACTGTATATTCCACTTTAATAATCATCGGGAAAAACCAAAATCCACTTAAAAGAAAAGACAAGAAATAGACTTTGAATAAAGTTTTCAAATTTTTAATAAAATTTTTTTCTAATAAATAAAAAACTGAAGCAATTGTGAAGAAAAATGCAACTATAACATGAGATAAAATTACTAGAGTAAAAATTATTGAAGATATTATCAAAAACTTTTTTTCTTTTACACTTCTGTACAAAAAACCAAAAAAAAGGATACCTAATGATAGGCTTAAACTATAAGAAAACTCTCCAGCTAAAGTGCTTGGTATATTCCCTCCCCACATAGAATAAATTTGGTCGGGTGAAATTCTTTCCAAAAAAAGAAAAATTAAAGTGATAGAAGATGCAATAGCTGGTATGGGAAATTGTGCTCTCATTAATCTAAAAGAAAAATAAGTAAAAACAGGTAGTAAAAATGTACCAAGAACCGTGATTATTTTGAATGCAACTGGCAAAGGTATTAAATAACCCAAGAGCCCCGACAAGAAAAAAGTTAGAGGAAAATAAAATTGAAATGCAGGATAACCTAAAAACCAATCTTGCGACCAACCAATCAATTTCAGATTTGGTATAAGATATTTATTCATGTAATATGTACCATAATAATGTCCAACAGTATCTCCAGCACTTATTAATGTGTTTGATAAAATCAAATCGGGAGTAAAATATGTAAGCAAAAATATGAAAATACTTAACAAAATTATACCGTCAGCAACATTTTCTTTGTTTTTTTTAAGCAATATTAAAAAACTTTTTCTTCCCACCTTTTCATACTCCTTGAAACATCTTTTTAATATTTTTTTATTTTTATGTATCATATTTTTATTACTATTCTCTTTCTACCATGAACGCCCCTTTTTCTACTAAAAATTTTTATCAATTTAACTTCTTCCAAATGTCTTAAAAAGTCTCTAAACCTCCTTTCACTTACGGGAAACTCAATTCTTTTAGAATAAATTTCATAAAGTTCATTGGTAAAAATCTTCTTTTTTTCTTCCACAATTTGAAGAATAATTTTTTCATCCAAGTTTAACTTTTCTTTCAAGATTCCTGGTTTTACCTGTTTAACATTCGTTAAAATTGCTTTTATGTGTGAAACACAGATTTTATTAGAACCTTCTCTTTCAGCTTCTTTGCCAGCTTTAAACAAACACTCTAAACCAACTCTCACATCTCCACCATTTTGAACAGCGTGATTTGCTGCCAATAAAACAACACCACTTTCAAAAGAGAAAAATGCAACCTTTGCTCTTTCTTCAAGTATATCTTTCATTTCCAGTAGTGAGTAAGGTTTAAATTCCATTTCTTCTATGTTTAAACTACTTCTAACTCTTGGGTCCACATTAACAAAAACAAAAGGGTTGTTAGAAATAAAAACTAGACCAACAGGAAGTTTCAAATACTGATTTAACCTTACTAAATCATATAGTGCCGATTTATCATGAAAAACAAGCTGATCAACTTCATCCAAACAAATTATCAACCCTTTATCAAGTTTGTTGCAAACTTCTATTGCTCTTTCCAAAATTTCATCTTTGCTCATTCCTCTTCTTTGAACAAAACCACCAAGCTCCAAAGAAATCTTACTCAATATTGCAACAATTGTCTTATAATCCCAGCAATTTATATAAACTGTTTTTATTCCAGAATAATTTTCAAACTCACGAAAAACAAATTTTGCACTCGCTGTTTTTCCTGTGCCAGGAGGACCAAATATGAAAGTGTTTTGGGGAATTCTTTTATTTGCAGCAGGAAGTAAATTTTCAGCCAAATGCCTAACTTGCTCTTC
>JAWBTN010000030.1:0-10351 GCA_039000415.1 Candidatus Aenigmatarchaeota archaeon
TTTTCGCAACAGTTTAAAACTGATTTGGTTTTAAGCTATTTTTTAAGTAGAAAGGAACTATGAAGAAAAATGAACTATTTCACATCAATGCTTCTGTAAATTAGCTCTTCAAAATCAAATCCCTCTCGAATTTATATGGGCTTGTTAGATATACTTCCAATTTTCTTTCATCCATTTTTTCAAGAAAATTTTTTATGAAATCCGCACCAACAATTTTCGGAAAACTATTCACATATTTTTCATAACCTCTACTCAATTTTTCAAACGCAAAAATTATATGGCTTTCCCTCAAAATATCTTCCCTTGTGTATGGAATCTTTTCTTCAGGAACACAAACCAAAATATGGAAGGGATAAGAGCTACACCACTTCCTAAACTTTTCATATTTCAACAAATCCTTTGGAATTTCATTTCTCCCCAGCCTTACGATAGCTTTAGGACTTGACATCGCTATGGAGACTGTTTTCGGAAAATCCAAAAGCACGGAAGAAATCTTGAAAGGGGAATTTTTTCGTAGTATTAATCTTTTAAAAGGATAATTTGAACTTTCGAGTTCATCCAAAAGCATGAAGTAGATTGAGTGTTCAAAACCTCTTAAAACTATTTTATAAAAATCTTCCAGTTTACATTCTCTCACACTCTTAGTTAAGAAATAACCCAGCCAACTGAATTCTTTCATCAAATCTTCACTTTTCTTCAACAACCCTTCAACGTCAACTTCAAATTCTATTCTTCCACTCTTACTACCACTGAACATAAGCCTTCCTTTCAAATGTTTTTGCGCCATCTCACAAATTTCAGCAGCATATTTTTCATTTCCAGGTGATGGATCAAATTCTGTAACGATCCTACTACGCAACTTTAATTTCATACCTTCAAAATTGAAAAATTGGAATACTGCTGGATAAAATCCAAAAGCATCGGTCTCTAAAAGTTTTGTTAAATCGGAAGAATCGTTAACTAAAATTTTTTCATACAATTTTTTAGTTAAGTTAACTCTCCATCTCAAGTGATCTTCTTTTCCGATTTCTTCCAACTTCTCGTAAGCCACATATCTCCCTTCACATGCTTTTAAAAGAATTTGAAGAACGCTTTGGGAAAAATAGTCGTAAACAATCTTTTTAAGCAAATTTTTCTCTTTTTCTCCGGATATGGATGAAAATCTAAAGGATGTTTTTGACGTGTATGGAATTTTTGGAACACCGAATTCTTCATCACTAGAAACAAAGACTTTTTCCCCCTTTTCTTCGATGAATAAAGATTTTGCGAGATGGAATGGTTTTAAAGAATAAAGGTATTTTACAGCTTTCTTCAGATCTTCTGGGTCATCACCTTTATATCCCAAGTTCACCTCATTTTTTCCTGCTTCAACCACGAAATTCCAGAATTCAATAAGATCTGGACAAAAATTCAAAAAATTGTGCAGATCTTCTTCATCTTTGAATTCCAACTTCAACTTAACATTCTCCATCCCAATTTTATCCAAAACACTTTCGATCGAAGGAAAAACTTTATTCAATTCTTTCCTTTTCTTGGCCTGTAAGAACAACCTCTTTTTCTCAGCTTCTCCCATATTTTACAGTTTCACTCTTAAATAAGAAATGTGTGTAAGTTGAGTAAATCTAAGAGTTCTCTTAAATCTTCTATAACGTACCTGGCCACATTCTTTACTTTTTCGCTTTCAGGCTTGAATGCGATGGGAACTCCAACTTCGCTCATAACGAAAATATCATTTTCTCCATCACCAACATAAGCGCATTCCATTAAACTTATTTTCTCTTTTTTCGCTATCTTCTTAACACACTTCACTTTATCTTCATAATCCGTTGGGAATAAATTCCAATCTTTCAAGTTACCTTTCTTATCGAAATACAACTTGTAATGAGCAAAAGCATAATCCAAACCCAATTCTCTCTTAGCTCTAAGGGCAAGTTCTTCTGCACTACCCGTAACAGTAGCAATCTTATAACCCATTCTCTTCAATTCTCCAACAATTTCCTTAGCCTCCTTCCTCAAAGGCATTTTTTTAACACTCTCTTTGAATTTATTCTTTTTCAACCCGTACTCCTTCCAAACTTTAAACGTTTCTTCATTCCAAGCGAAATAATCCTGCAATATCCCCTTTTTCCACAATTCGATCAAGGTTTGATTTTCTTCCCAAGCGCCCAATTCATAAAATATCAAATCGTAAGAGTTCATCTCCACCATTTCCCCATTCACATAACTTACATACTTGTCAAAAAGCACACTCTCCAAATCAAAAACTATGAGCTTTACGTCTTTAACAGAAACCATATCTTTAAGTTAATTTTAAAATTTTTAACTTTTGTGGAGGAGGGGGAAAACATAAATAATCACTGAAAACCAAAAACTAATCATGCAAGAACTCAGGAAGAAAAAATGTGTTCTCATAGGTTGTAATAACTTTGCTGTTGGTAATTGTAACAATTGTGGCATTCCTATATGTGAAAAACATTCTAGAAAAATGGGTAAGTTTTACATCTGTGTGAATTGCTACGAATACATAAACAGGAAATTGAAAATTAGATGAGTAAATTCGATTAAATTCGTGTGACAAGCTCGTCCAACTTTCTCCTAGGCGTTGGTTTTGGTTCTTCAGCAGGATATCCTATGGGAATTAAAGCTATTGGGATCAATCCTTCAGGGTTCCCCAATATTCTTAAAACTTCTCCATCATCGAAAGCACCAACCCAACAAGACGCTAAACCTAGATCAACAGCAGCTAACTGAGCGTAAGCTGCGGCTATTGTTGCGTCTTGAATTGAATACAAGCTTCTCCCTCTTTTTCCGTATTTCCTACCAGATCTTTCTGGGTTGGCACAAAAAACTAAGACAACAGGAGCTTCTGCCACGAAGCTTTGAGCGAAAGACGCTAAAGCCAATTCCCTTTTCTTCTTTTCATCTTGAACTAAAAATATCTCATACGCCTGCAATTGGGAGAATAAATTCAATTCCCTGCAGATGGAGCCGAGTTTGCGACTCCAAGTATCTCTTTTATTTTGTCTTCCTCAATTGGTCTACTAGTGAAAGCCCTAACAGAATGCCTTCTTTTAATTACTTCCTTGAATTCCATTTTTTCACACCTCCTAATCTTCTGATATGATTATCATTAATTATAGGAACTTTAGATAAAAATACTTTTGCATATTTTAATGGTATACGAACTTTGAATTTTTCTCTCTATGTGTAAGAACCGGGATAATTAGATATATTAATTTTTGGCTCAATTTTAATTTTTTTCAATAACTCAGATAAATCAATGGCTAAAAATTTACTAGAGGTGCTGAACTCTATAATTGGGTACCCTTGCCTGGTTACTCCAACATACCCATCTGTAGCAAGAAGACCAGAAAGAAAAGAGATGATAATTCTTTGGGAATTGGAGCATAAAATTTGTTTTGGAATTTTTACAGTTCTTGATTTTTTTCCAATCGGATAGCCATAAAAAGTAAGTGTGAGTGTAATCAATTTGTTATAGATATGTAGAATTATATGATTTTTCTTTTGAATTATCTTTGGTAAACAGTTGAATAACTCTTTAATAACTTCTTGAATTTTTTGAGCCAACCCAATTTCTTTTGGGCCCAAGTAACATTGCCATCTTGTTAAATTATTTTTTCCACCTCCAAGACTACCATCACCAGTATGTATACCTAGAAACAATGCTAGCTTAGATGTAAGTGGTAACGGTCTTATATTTCTATATTCGCTTAGTTTTCTAGCTTCTTTTATACTTCTTATTAAATTGGCTTTTCTTACCCAATATCTAACACTTTCATGAGAAAAACCTATTACCTTTGCGATTTCTGGTAAAGAATAATGCTGTTCATATAATTCGATTATTTTTATTCTTTCTTCATCACTTACTGTTCGAAAAGCTTTTTTATAAACGCCCCTTTTCTTTAACCATGTCACAACAGTCCATGGACTGCAATTATATTTTTTTGATATTTTATAAGCACTTACTCCTTTTATATGTTCGTCCACCCATTTATCAACAATTTCCTTTTTGTGCATTGCTATTACTATAACACCATTTTACCATATCTGACTTTCGGAACTTCATTTCCGAAATTTCCGATAAACGTTAAAAAACAGTCTAACTACTCCTTATTTTCTTAAGTAGCCTTTCTTTCGCAATTTCCAATGCAGCATCTCTGGGCAAAATATTTTCTTTCTTTGCTTTCTTCAACACAAGCTTAGTATTCTTCTTTATCTTCTTTTCAACTAAAGCAAACATCTTATTTTCATCATATCCTCTGTATTCGCAGTAAGAAGAAATTAGGCCTCCAGCATTAGCAACAAAATCAGGAACAACCAAAATTCCTCTTTCATGCAAAATCTTTTCGATATCTGGCTTACAAGGTATGTTGGCAGCTTCTACTATTATCCTTGCTTTAATCTCGTTAACATTATTTTCATTTATAACGTCTGGCAAAGCAGCTGGAATTAAAACATCCACGGATAACTTAAAAATTTCTTGGTTTGATAAAACTTGACCTGGTTGATAATTTACTACTGAACCTGTCTGTTTCTTGATCTCGAGTAACTTCTCGATATCCAAACCTTCTGGATTGTATATCGTGCCTTTACTATCAGAAACTGCAACAATTCTAGCACCAGCTTGAGATAAAAATTTTGCAGCAAAAGAACCCACATTTCCAAATCCTTCTACAGCGACTGTAGCTTTGGTTATATCAATCTTAGAAAATTTTGCTGCCACTAACGTTGAATGGAAAACTCCGAATCCTGTTGAACCAAGTTCATGTGGCAAACCCCCTAGCTCTTTAGGTTTTCCTGTTACCGACTTCAAAGAGCCATTTCCTTCAACAAACCACTTCATTTCTTGCTCACCTGTATTCACATCAGGTGCTCCAATGTAGTACTTCGGGGCTATACCGCGTAAAGCTCTACCGAAAGCTCTCATGAGTTCAGCTTTTTGTTCTACGTTCATTTTCTTAGGGTCGGCAACTATACCAGATTTAGCGCCACCAAAAGGAAGTTTTGCTAGAGAGCATTTTAAAGTCATTATCCTGGCAAGCCTGAAGACTTCTTCAACAGTAACAGAAGGTGTCATCCTTATACCGCCTTTCCCTGGTCCTAGTGTAGTATTATCGATAACTAAAATTCCTTTCAATCCCACTTTATGGTTGTAAACTTGAATTATCTTCTCAGGACCAAGTTCATCAGCAACCTTTTCCAACTCCATGTTACTTCCTCCAATCGCCTATAATTTTATAATTTTCAACTCCATGTAAATAATTATAAGCCGCTAGAGCAGCTTTTGCACCTTCACCCGCAGCAACAACTATTTGTTTGAAAGCGACATCGGTAACATCTCCTGCAGCAAAAATTCCTGGCCTTATTTCATCTTTATCAGGGTAAAAAGTTCTGCATTTTGAATCCACGATTATTTGATTTAACTCGTCCAATTTCACGATATCTTTTGCGATAGAAGGATCGACCTCATATCCAATTTCTATGAAAACACCATCTAACCTTATATCTTTAACTTCACCACTCTTCACATCTTTAACGCTTATCCAACTCACTTTTCCCTCGCCCTTAATCTCTGTGACCACGCTGTTAAGAAGAATTTCAACATTTTTCTTTTTCTTCACTTCATCTACAAAACTTTCAAAACCTCTGAATTCTTCTCTTCTATGAATTAAGTAAACTTTCTCGGCTATCTTGCTCAGCAGTAAAGCAGCGTCCAAAGCTGAATTTCCTCCTCCCACTACAGCCACAATTTTTCCTTTGAATAAAGGAGCATCACAGTTGGCACAATAAGAAACACCCTTTCCTATCAATTCTTCTTCACCCGGAACGTTCAATTTCCTCGGTTTTTTTCCATAAGCCAATATCAAAGCTTTAGCGATAAAGTCTTTGGTTTCTGTCTTAACCAAGAATTCATCACCTTGAGGTGAAATTTTTTTAACTTCGTCTATTATTATTTCTGCTCCAGCTTTTTCAACTTGTTTTCTCAGTTTATTTATGAAATTGATACCACTAACGTTGAAAAATCCGGGATAATTACAAATTTTATTGGTAAGTAAAACTTGTCCACCGATGGTCATTGTTATTATCAAGGTCTTAAGTTTTCTCCTCGCAGCATAAATTCCGGCTGTAAGACCTGCAGGTCCTCCACCGATGATTATCAGATCATACTTTTCCATCGATATCACAGAATTTTTTTAATTTTTTGTTTAGACTTTATATATTTTTATCCAACCATTTTCTCACGAGCGGTTCAGGCATAGCTCCAACGAATTCGTCCACTATTTTCCCATTTTTGAACATCTTCACATTAGGTATGGACATTATCCCATATTTTTCGGCTAATCCAGGATTTTTATCCACATTGACCTTGATCAACAAAAACTTACCTTGATATTCATTCGCTAACTTACTGAGTATTGGCCCCAAGACCCTGCAAGGGCCGCACCAATCTGCCCAAAAATCAACTACAACAGGAACTTTCTTCGAACTTTCCAAAACTTTTTCATCAAAATCTTCTTCGAAAGCTTCTATTTCGAATTCCATTTTTCCTCCAATACAGAACATTATTTTTCATCTTATTTATTTTTTTATGAGCGAATTAAAAATTAAATGTTGCGCCCTGGTAGCTCAGTGGTAGAGCACCTCACTGGTAATGAGGGGGTCACGGGTTCGAATCCCGTCCAGGGCTCTTCTCAACAATTCTTTACTTTCATAAATTTAACGAGTTCAAATTGAATCAATATTCAACATTTCAACTTGTAAGCTACGGCCGCAGAAAAAGCATGAATAGTTGAAGATAATATGAACAAGAATTCCAGACCAAAAATTGAGAATAGTAAACCGGCAACTATTGAAGCTAAACCGTAAGTCATGTTTATGGAAGAATCGAACAAACCGAAAAATTTTCCTTTTTTGTTCTTTGGGAAAGTTTCAGATAACATGGAATAAAGAACTGGCGTCTGCATGGCTGTCGCAGCTCCGGCTAGAACTTCCAGAGCATAGAGTTGCATAGGAGAATTGATAAAAGTGTAAGATATGGAAACGATGGATGCTAGAATACCGCCTAAAATTATGAACTTTTTTCTCCCATATTTATCGGAGAGATGTCCTAACGGCGTTTCCAAGATGGCAAGGGTTAAAGAAAAGATGCCAAAAGAAATTGAAGTTGTCGAAAAATCTCCAATTTTTTGATATAGTAAAGCGTAAACAGGTCCCAAGATTCCCGTAGCTAGTTGACTTAGCATGCCAACTACTAATAACCCTACCAAATTCTTGTTCATACTGATCCCATGACATCAACATTTTACCTCCTTCCCTTCTATTTTCATGTTCTTCATTATTTAAAAAAATTTCGCTCGAAGTAAAAAATAAATCTTTTACTTCATTACAATGTTGATATGAGAAAAATTTTTGAAAAGTCTGACGAGAATTTAAAAAAGGGATTTGACTTAAAATGGGGTACTTCTTTGAACTTGTGGGATGAAGAAAGGATATGCTTCTTTATAAAAGAAGAGATAATACCGGATGGTATTCTGGAGAAAAATGAAGTTGTCTTGTTCTTGCCAAAGAACAAGGACTATTTTTATGTTCTGAGCGAGGAAAATTTTGCCAATGCTATTACCGATTTATTCGAAATACAATACCTAAAACTTCCAGAAGAAAATTTAGTCGTTTTCGTCGATAGACATGAAGAACATTTGATTTCGCTTAAATTTTTAGGAAAATGCATGCTAAACATAAACTTCGAGTATTTCGATGTATTGTTTGAAGGGATTCGTGTGAAAAGAAAAATGTACGTGATAGGCGAAAAAAACGAATATGTACAAGATATCTTTCCTTTCCTAAAAACCCTCTATAAAAATGGGTGTGTAGTGAAAATTTATGAATTGTGTGAAAGATTGGCAAAAAGTGAAAAGCTAGTTGTAATAGAAGGGTGTGACTTCTCTTATTCTCCAGAGTACTTAAACTATAAAACACTTTACAGAAACTTGTGATCATTCGAATTCGATAGTTGCAGGTGGTTTATCGGTTATATCATACAAACATCTGCTGACTTGAGGTATTTCTCTTAAAATCTTGGATGAAATCCTCTTCAGTAAACTGAAAGGTATTTCCATAGCTTTTGCTTTCATAGCATCTTGGGAAGAAACTATTCTTATAACCATGACGTAACCGTAGTTCCTTTTTCCGTTTAGTATGCCTGTAGCCTTATCGCTCAGCAACGCAACAAAACTTTGAAAATGTTTGATTCTTCTTGTTTCCCTTTCAACTATTTCCGTACCTTTCCTCACTATTTCAACTTTTTCTGGTGTCACTTCACCTAAAACCCTTATCAAAAGACCAGGGCCTGGGAAAGGCATTTTATTAACAATTTCATCTGGAAGCCCTAAAGATTTTGCGACCTTTCTCACATCATTTTTATACAATTCTTTCAACGGCTCGATTATCTTGAATTTATACTTTTTCATATCTACACCAGCTTGTTGTAAAACGTTGTGTTGAGTCTTTATACCTTTCACCGTCTCTTTGATATCAGCTGCTATAGTGCCTTGGATTAAGAATTCGGCACCTTCTTTTTCAACAACATCGTTCAAAATATCGTAGAAAATTTCCCTGAAGACCTTCCTTTTCTCTTCAGCATCTTTTATCCCTTTCAGCTTATCGAAAAATATTCTTTCAGCTTTAATCAACTTGTTCTTTACTCCCAGTTTCTTCAGTAAACTTAAAACTTTTTCTGGTTCTCCCAACCTTCTGAATCCATCATCTATGTAAACAGCTAAAACTCTATTACCTATCGCTTTTTTAGCCAAAACAGCACATGTTGTGCTGTCAACTCCACCAGAACAAGCGACCACCGCTTTCCCTTCACCAACTTCTTTTTTTATTTCCAGGATTTTTTTCTCTATGAAATCTTGGGGTTTAAACATATAATTTTTTTAAGCTGAATCATATATAAAATCTGCACATCTTGATAACATTTGGAATCTCTTGTATCAAGTCGCTTGCGATCACGCTTTCACCAAATTTTTTCGCTGCATTCTCGCCCGCTAATCCATTTACGAAAGCGGCAGCACATGCAGAAATGAAAGGATCCAATCCTCTGGCCAAATAACATCCACAAATTCCAGCCAGAGTATCACCCATTCCACCTTTTGTCATGTACGGTGAGCCTGTTTTGTTTATCATGATATTCTCACCATCCGAAATAATATCGATATGACCTTTCAACAAAATCGTAGCTTTAATTTCTTGAGCAACTTTTTTAACCATTTCACTCCTCTGGATTAAATCTTCACCGACTTTCAACCCAGACAAAACAAAAAATTCATACGCGTGCGGTGTAATAATAACTCTTTTACCTTTTATAACTCCTCTTTCCCTTGCTAAAGCATGAATAGCATCGGCATCTATGACAACGGGTAATTCATTTCTCTTCAAGAATTCGATTATAAATTCTAAAACTTCTTCTCTTCTCGACATTCCACCACCGATCACCACAGCTGTTTTATTCTTAGCGATTTCCAAAACTTCTTCCAAATTTTCTTTAGTTAAGAAATCTCCATTTATGGGAAAAACTATCAAGTCTGGAGCAAAACTCCTGATCACTTGAGCCGTTTTCTCGGGTGAAACTATCGTAACTAAATCTACCCCAGAGCGAAGAGCCGCTAAAGCGTTAAAAGCAGGTGAACCAGAATAGAACTTACTACCACCTATAACTAGAAGATGTCCAAAATCATATTTTTTTGACCAAGCTTTCCTCTTCTTGTAGATTTGCGCGAGAATTTTCTTCGTCACAACTTGCATATTTTCTTTTTTCTCTTTTTAACAGAAAAATTTTATCTAAACGAAAGACTTAAATCTTTGAAGTTTAATCTTGAATTGTGGTAAAGTGAAGCTAGTAGATAAAGTTTATTTCACATCGCCACAACTTTCCCTTTCAGAAGAGGTAAAAATTTTTAGAATAAATGATTTAATTCCATGGAAAAACAAGCTTTACTACAAAAACCAAGCGATCGAAGAATATTCTCTAATCCTTTTTTACGATAATGAACCACTAGGAGAATATTCAACCAGGAGAATAGCGAGGAAGTTTGAATATTTCAAGGGAAAATTGAATAAACTAGAGGAAGCAAACAAATTTTTCCCCGCTCCGGTGATTTTCTATTTGGGTAGTAAGGTTGTAACAAGGGATGAAATGATGAAAATAGAAATTAAGAAGTTGGCCAACGAGTTGTTCAAATAGATTTTTATCTTTAACCATTTTTATTCAGAATATGTATAAATTTAGGAAATTAACTGGAAATCTTAGATTGCTTAGCGTAATTTATGA
>JAWBTN010000031.1:0-9856 GCA_039000415.1 Candidatus Aenigmatarchaeota archaeon
GGCCTTTCATAAGCAACATCACAATCCTCATAATAAAAACTTATCACACAATGAACTTTTGTGAAGAAATATGGAGTTTCAAAAGGAAAGGTGAATTCTAATATTTGACTACGTGGATCGTAAAGAGTTTTCACACCCATTTCCTCCAACTTCTTCACGAATCTTTGTGGATTTCTATAAACACCTTTAATTTCTAACAATTCTTTCAAGATTTTTCCCAACTCATGATCATGAATCAATTCTTCTTCCATTTTCACTCCCTCTCAACGATGTATATTCCATCCATGAACCTTCTTCTGTCGTAACCAATAATTCTACAAGCTTGTTCTATGTTTGCCGCAGTTTGTCCTACTTCTTCCACGTTTATTCCAGAAACAGTTATTTCTTGTCCTTCAACTTTCACTTGAGTTTTACCAACTATCTTCGCAACTCTTGGAACCCTTTCCCCCAAAAAATTTTGGATCAAAACTTTATCACCCTCAACTTTAACGCTGACCGGAAAATGAGAATAAACCACTTTGAGTTTATAAGTGAATCCTTTACTCACACCCTTGAACATATTCTTTATATGAGCTGCTATAGTACCAACCAAAGCCCTGAACTTCTTCTTATCAGATTCTGCAGAAATCACAATCTTTTTATTTTCCATTATTATGGAAATTCCCTTTTCTTCAAAACTTCTTTCCAACTCTCCCTTTTCTCCACTAACTTTAACTTTTTTCCCATCAACTTCAACTTTAACATCTTCTGGGATTTTTATTTCGACACAATACATAAGAACCACTAGTAACAATAAGCTAAAAGTTTTCCCCCCAGCTTGAGTTCCCTTGCTTTTTTATGGTCCATTATTCCTTTTGAAGTTGAAATTATGAGTATTCCGAAATCTCTAGTTGGTAAAAATCTTTTCTCAAATTTTTCAAATTCATCGACTTTTGTCGAAAACCTTGGTTTTATAGCTTTACACTCTATTATCCTTCCTTTCAACTCAACCCTGAATTTTCCACCTTTCCCATCGTCAATGAACTCGAAAGAATTTATGTAACCGTGAGAATGTAAAATTTTAAGTACAGCTTTAACGAGTTTAGAAGCTGGTATAACACATTCTTTTTTTCCCACTTTTTCCGCGTTTTTAATCATTACGAGAGCATCTGCCAAAATGTCATGTCTCATTCCCTCACCTATACATACTTTAATGAATGTTTGATTTAAAAAGGTTAAATTTCATATATGTACGACGCTTTACAACTTTCTGAAAAAATCAAGAGTTTAGTTACCAGAAAAATTGGTGGAGAAATTCAAAGAAAATACTACAGGTTCAGGCCCGCTGGATTTTATGGTGGTATAGCTTCTGCGGATTGTGTTGGTTGTAATTTACGTTGTGTTTACTGTTGGAGTAATGACTTAGCCAGGGAAGGTAAAATCGGAGATTTTTTCTCGAGTAGAGAAGTAGTTTCTAGACTTTTAAACATAGCCGAAAAGTTTGGTTTTGAGTTGATGAGAATAACTGGAAACGAGCCAACGATATCCAAAGAACATCTGATTTCGGTCCTGGAAAAAATACCACCTAACTTCACTTTCATCCTTGAAACGAATGGTATTTTGCTGGATGAAGGTTTCGTGGAAAAACTGGAGAAATTTGATAACTTACACGTCAGGGTTTCTATCAAGGGTTGTGATGAAGGAGAATTTTCAAAAATAACAGGAGCACAACCTTCGGGTTTTGAATTACAATTAAAAGCTTTGGAAAATTGTGTAGAGCATGATATTCCGTGCAATCCAGCAATTTTAATCGATGTAGTTGATAAGAGTAAAATAACAATTCTCAAGAGAAGGTTGGAAGAAATAGACAAAACTTTGGTTAAAAATATTGAATTCGAAACACTTATACCTTATCCACATGTTTTGAAAAGACTCAAATATTTTGATCGAAGAGTTGGATAAAGCAAATACCTTTACCCTTTATCAAGTAAAAGTTGTGAAAATTTCTTACTAACAGATCCCACTCATCCTCATTTTTCCAAACATCTACCAATTTACCTTCGTAACAACTTCCATCTTTCAAGTAAACTTTTATCTCTTTCCCAACTTGTTTCTTCAATGCATCGTAAGGTTTAAAATTCCGCATAACACCAAATTTATTTATTTTTTTATACTTTTAAAGGTGTGGATATGGTGAAACTGGGTATTCTTTAAAAAATTATCCTTGAATTAACCATTTCCAAGTTGTATTTACTCCAAATAACTTTGCGAGCAAAGTTTGAATTTAAAGTCGAATCTCGTCCGTTGTTTTAAATATTTGAGTTCTCAAGGTTATTTTAGTAAAGAATGGAAGTAGAAATAAAGGATGTCAACGAGGAAATAAGGAAAAGGGTGGATGAAGCATTATCAACGATAAAAAACATAAAATTTTTCCAGCCACATAGAAGTTTGAAGAAAGCAAATTCTTTTGTTCCAAAAATCGATGAAATTATCGAAAATTACACCAACTCCTTAAGACGTTGGAAAAAAGATGATGGAACATATTTTTCAACATATTACGCAGCGCGGTACGTGGCGGCAAGTAGGGCAAGGAATTTGGCAAAGAATGTTGGGAGGGAAAATTTATATGAGTCAGCATATTATGCAGGGTGGAATGTTGTAAAGGATGTGATCTTGAAAACGTTAATGAAAACTGTAAGTAAGGTAAAAGTAGCGGAAGAATTGGCACGGAATGTATCGCATGATACAGCAAATTATGTCGGTTGGGAAGTAATAAAGGATTTACCCGGATTTGAAGAAAATCCATTCGGTTACATCGTAGAAGAGTATAAAATGGGATTTAAACCTGTGGGTTTCAGAAAAGTTAACGGTGAAGAAAAATACGTAGTAGATATTCCTGTAATTATAAAAGGGAGGAAGATGTTAGGATGTTATGCTAGTGGAGATGGAGAAATACTATGGATGCATAAATGGGAAGATGATCATAAAAATTTAAAATATCTCAAAAAATCAAAATCTCCTAACTCAAGATTAAGGATTATTAAACCAGTATAGCCTAATTTTTTATCGTTCGCTCGTATCTTTTTCAAATTTGTAGCGATCTTGTTAACAAGTAAAATGTTAGGAATAAAACCTTGTGCGCCAGCCGGGATTTGAACCCGGGTCCCATTCAAGTCAACATAGCTTGGGAAGCTCGTGTCCTACCAGGCTAGACTACTGGCGCATCATTTAATTTTTCTCTTATCTTTATAAATCTCCTTCGAAAGCTATAAATACAACCAAGTTATAAAGGAATATTATGTCTGTGTTTTGTGAGATGATTGTAAAACAGATAATTCCGGCTGTTAGAGTGAGGACTACAAAACAACTTTATGCTAATGGGATGAAGCAAGAAGATATTGCGATGAAGCTTGGTTTAACTCAAGCTGCTATAAGCAAGTATTTGACGGGAAAATATACGCAAGAAATAAGAAAGTTGGAAAGGAGTGAAGTAGTGAAGAAAATTTCTGACGAAATCGTTAGGGTGATTCTGAAAAAATCTTTCAAGAGGTCAGACTTTCAAAAAATCGTTTGTGAATATTGTAAAAAGGAGATGAGGTGATTTTATGAGCTATGATTTGGAGGAAATAGATTTTCCTGAAAAAAAGAAGAAGTACAGGAGAGTTTACAAGAAAGGTTTCAGGAGAAAAAGCGTTCAGAGGTTGTAAGATGAAGAGAATTTACATGGATTACGCATCAACCACTCCTGTAGACCCAAGAGTTTTAAGGGCCATGTTGCCATACTTTTCAAAAAAATTTGGAAACACGATGAGTTTACATTCTTTTGGACAAGAAGCAAAGAGAGCCCTGGAAGATGCGAGGGAAAAAGTTGCTAAGCTCATGAACGCTGAGGATGGCAAAGTGATTTTCACAAGCAGTGCAACCGAAGCTAACAATCTTGCTTTGAAGGGAATAGCTTTTGCCAATCGCGACAAGGGGAAACACATAATTGTTTCTTCCATAGAGCACCATTGCGTTCTTGAAGCTGCTCGTTGGCTTGAAACTCAAGGTTTTCAAGTTAGTTACTTGCCTGTGGACAGATATGGTTTAGTTGATCCTGGAAAAGTGGAAGAAGAGATAAGAAAAGACACTATCTTGGTTTCGATCATGCACGCAAACAACGAAATTGGAACTATAGAGCCAATAGAAGAAATAGGTAGGATTTGCAGGCGAAGAGGAGTTTATTTCCACACAGATGCTGCCCAAAGCTACGGAAAAATTCCAGTCGATGTAGAAAAAATGAACATCGATTTGCTCACGGCTAGCGCTCATAAGATGTATGGACCAAAAGGTGTGGGAGCTTTGTTTATTGCTGATAACGTGAAGATTGAGCCTTTGTTACATGGAGGTGGTCATGAGTTTGGCTTTCGTTCCAGCACTGTAAATGTTGCTGGTATAGTTGGTTTTGGTGTTGCTGCTGAAATTGCAAAGAAAGAGATGAAAGCTGAATCTACGAAGTTGAAAAAGTTTAGAGATAAACTGATTAAAGGGGTTCTAGAGATAGAAAAATCTTACTTGAACGGCCATCCGATTAAAAGATTGCCGAACAACACAAACTTCAGATTTGATTTCATAGAAGGCGAGAGCTTAGTCACTTACCTTGATATGAAAGGTATAGCAGCTTCAACCGGTTCGGCATGTTCTTCAGAATCTTTAGAACCAAGCCATGTTTTGCTGGCTATTGGCTTGAAACCACACGAAGCTCATGGAAGCTTGAGATTAAGCTTGGGAAGATGGACAAAAAAAGAAGAAATTGATTATGTGCTTGAAGTTTTGCCTGGTATTGTTGCAAAGTTGAGAGAAATTTCACCTTATAAAGAAAAGTGGTGAGATGAAACAATCTTTGCCTTATTCCAAACAAATAATTGAACACTTCAAAAAACCAAGAAACATGGGCAGAATTAAAACTCCCGATGCTATAGGTGAAGCTGGAAACTTGATATGTGGTGACGTTATGAAACTTTACTTGAAAATTGGAAAAAATAAAAAAGGTGAAAAAATAGTCAAAGACATAAAGTTTGAGACTTTTGGCTGTATTGTTGCAATTGCTAACAGTAGCATGCTCACAACAATGGTTAAAGGAAAAACTTTGGAAGAAGTGATAAAGATAAAAAAAGAAGATCTGATAAAAAAGCTCGGCAAACCTTTACCGTCAATAAAAATTCATTGTTCAATTTTGGCTTTGGATGCTTTGCACGAGGCTTTGTATGATTATTATGTTAAAGAGAAGTTACCAGTTCCCGAAGAACTCAAGATATCTCATGAAAGAATTGAAAAAAGTTTAAAGGAAATAGAAAAAATGCATAGAGGATTTGTTGAGATGGAGAGAAAAATTCTAAAGTAGATGCCAATTCTTCTCGTAAAAATCATGGGCTTTTAAATAATATTCTATACTACTTTTTCTGGGCTCCAAGGCGTGGAGATATTCCAGCTTTCTGCATCTTTTCAGGATATTTATCTCCTCGTTCATTTTGTTCAAATGTAGCACTAAAATGGTACTTAACTCTGTTATAACTTCATTTTTTTCATTATAGTGAGAAGTTGATGGTAAGCAAGGGAAATGACTATTTAAAAATTTTTCCATTTTTTCCTCTTTATGCAACAATTCATGTATAGCTATACTCTTAACTACACTTAACACATCTCGACCTAACCATTTTTCATAAGTTAAGAGTTTATCTAGAAATAAAAATTCACCTTCCATACCAGCAGGGGCTTTCTTCATTTCTAAATTAAATCTACCATTTCTCAAGTAATCATTGACAGGAAAATAAAAAACTTCTCTATAGAATGGATCTAAGTCATTACACATTAAATCTATTAAGTCCCGATCTTCGGGACTTATTTCTTCTTTTTCTCTACACCATTTTATCAGTTGGGTTGGAGGTAAAATAGGTAAGAAACCTCCATCTACTAAATGTTTATATTCGTAAGACTTTTTAAATGCAATTTTTACGTCTAGAGTTTTCATTCCGATGATTTCTACTTCGTCTTCAACAAGCTCTATCGAAAGATCGAAGAATACTCCTTTTCTTTTCATACTCTCCCTAAATTCATTCAATTTTTTTAACTCATCCTCCATCTCAGATTCCTTCACAAGAAGATTATACGTGAATTCATCTATCCTGAAGTGTAAAATTTTATCTAGAAGAGTCATGATATAAGGTACAGAGACTATACTAATTTCTCCCAAGTTCTTACCCAAAGTTTTGGTAATAACCAGAATACCTTCTTTCACACATTCTTGTGCTACTTGTTCGTTCAAAAACATGATATTTAGAGGAAGATTTAAATTTTTAAATTTTTAGATTGAATGAAAATTAATAAAAAACATCAATCGTTTAAATCTTTTTCTTCTTTGAAAGCTATCAATTTCAACAAATAAATAATTCTCAATACCCATTCAAGACAAATTGTAAAAAGAAGGTAGAACAAAACTCCTGGGAAAGATGAGAGCAAACCTTCCCATCTTTCAAGGAGTAGCTCAGGTGAGAAGAAAGTCGGGTTTATTAAGAAGATGAGGAGAAAAGTTGTCGGGATTATGGTTGCCACATCCTTAGCCAAATCTTCCTTGTAATAGGCGGCAATCCTGGTGAAAGAGATTACCGATATCGATACGAAGAAAATTTCTTCTACGCTTAAAGATTCTGAAAGGAATATGAGAAAGATTGAAAAGATCAAAAACCAGAAGAAAGTGTAAATAGGGAAGATAAAAGTATATTTGAAGAAAAAAGCAAAAGCTTCTCCTACTCTCTCCCACTTACTCATGTAAGTACTTAAGTTTATTTTGAACAAATCTCTCCTTGCAAGCGTGGAGTAAAATTTCCACATGATCACACCGAAGATGAAAAGGGCAAACGTGAAAATTGAAATCCTCAAGAAAGGTTCACCGACTATGGAAGAAATTTGGTGATAAAAAGGTAGCTTGGCCATCAAGGCAAAAATTCCTTCCAGTGCCATAATTAATTGTTAGGTTTTGGAATAAAAATGAGTTTTTTACTCTTCTATTTTTTGAAGGTTGACTTTACCGTTGACTCCAGATTGGAAATTGTGAGGAAGAAAGAAGATAAATTTTTTCTTCTAGTCAGATCCTAACAAATACCTACTCATATCTTAAAGCTTCAACCGGCTGAAGCTTTGCAGCTCTCCTTGCCGGTAAAAGACCAGAAAGAACTCCTATTAAAACTGAGAAGCTAATGGTGAAAAGAGCGAGCTGAGGTGAAATGTGAACGACTGTTCTTGATACACCAGTCATCCCCACCATCCTTATTCCAATTTCTGATATAATACCAGAAGCTATGAGACCGAAGAAGATTCCTATGAGACCTCCAACTAAACCTATCAAGCCAGACTCTATCAAAAATAGAAGCATGACTTCACCATCAGTTGCACCTAAAGCTTTAAGCGTACCTATCTGCCTTGTTCTTTCCATCACGGACATGAACATCGTATTGGCAATTCCTACAGCTCCGACTATCAGAGAAATTGCTGCTATTCCAGCTAAAAAGAAATTCAAAGTTCCCATAACACTCAACACTCTTTCTTGAATGCTTTTGACAGAAGTTATAGTGTAGTCTTTCGTTTCTTCTGTCACTTTTCTTGAGAGCATCAAAAGTCTATCGATTTTTGCTTCAACTTCATCCACAACTTCAACATCACTAACCTTAACGAGAATTGAGTTGTATTCATTTGAGGTTATATTCAGAAGAGTTTTGGCTGAAGTTAAGGGTATATAAATTGAGTTGTCAATACCTATCATTCCTCCAACGCCAGTAGAAGCTTTCAGAATTCCAACAACCCTGAAAGATCTTCCACCAACGCTTATTCTGGAGTTAAGTGGGATTGGGTTCTTGAACATTCTGTTAGCAACATAGTTTCCAATCACCACAACATCCACATCTCCAGGCATCAAATTTCTCCCTTCTTCTAATTCAAGGTTC
This sequence comes from Candidatus Aenigmatarchaeota archaeon, assembly GCA_039000415.1. GTDB lineage: Archaea > Aenigmatarchaeota > Aenigmatarchaeia > CG10238-14 > SCSR01 > JAVZGQ01. The sequence continues at coordinate 7,959 of JAWBTN010000031.1, forward strand.
ACGATATCTTTCCAAACAGTTGGGTTTACACCTTGAACTAAAACATAAGTTTTTTCTCCTAAGTAGCTCAGTTCAGCTCTTCCAGAAATCATTCCACTTACGTATTTCACCTCAGGAATCGACTTGATGATTTGAATGTCCTTATCATTCAGTTTTGCTAGAGCTCCACCAAACCTTGCTTGAAGAAACGTTCTTACATCAGCAAATTCCCCTCTTGCCCTTGTCGCTCCAGGTGAAATTGTTATCAAGTCTCCACCCAAGCTGCTTAGCTGAGAATAAATACTTTCCCTCATACCTTCGCCAACGGAAAGTATGCTTATCACCGCAGCTATCCCTATCACTATTCCTAAAATGGTGAGCCAACTCCTCAATCCTCTTTGAGAAAGATTCCTTACGGAAAAGCTTACGGCATCGCTAACCCTCATTTTTACTTCCTTTTAAAATTCTTGAATTTTTTGAAGACAAAAAAATTTAGAAAAACTATAACAAGAATTATCCCAGCCATGCCAATTATGATGTAGAGGGTGCTGTTGTTCATCAAAGGTGATCTCGTGGATTGTGTTCTTGCAATAGGGATTGTTTTGTTGCCAAAAATTCTCAGCTCATTCCCGCTAACTTCTTTTTGTAAAACCCTCCTCATACCAATGGCATCCGTGTAGGAAATTTCGACCAAAAGATTCTTCGTCTTGTTCACATCAGGCAAGCTCATCATCTGGAAAGTTGCAAAGGTGTAGTCGCCTGGGTTTAAATTACCTACCATGCTTGAAGACGCTCCTACAACAGCAAAACCTTCTTGCCTAGGTATTTTCACGAGAACGGAATAAGCTGGATTCATCCCGGTGTTCGCAATGGTAAGAGTTACAGAAGAGGAAGAAGCTTCTTGAACGTTAACTTCAAAATCAGTTTCACCACTTATCTCTATTCCTGCCGTTGAAGTTATCGTTTGGTTTGCTCCCGATTTGTCGGTATATTGGAATGTTATAGCTATTGGATAAATGCCTGGAGTTGCGCTTGAGCTTACAGCAACTTCTCTCGTGATTTCATAGAAAGAATTTGGAGGTAAAGTTGAGATCACTGCTCTATTGTCATAGCCAACCGGCAAGATGTAATTTGAAGCCGACCAAGTGAAGATCAAATTGTTTATTTGCAAGTTACCCGTGTTTGCTAAAGTGAAAGTCAAGTTCGTCCTTTCTCCTGGTTTGAGAGAAGATGGTGAGATGGAAAGTAGTTGAATTGTTGATGGGGATTGAATACTTATTATCACATTCGGCGTGATCGTTCTACAAACAGAATCTTGACAATAATCTATTTGAAATTTCACGTTGTACAGGCCAGGAGAAGCTGTGTTTAAAACTGAAAATTTAAATGTCGCTATAGCAGTGTCACCTATTCCTAAACCACCGAGCTCAGATATCCAATCACCAGAGATTTTTATCGGTGCATCAGAAGAAACTCTTGAAATTTTAACTTGAGTAGCGATAGCATTTCCGGTGTTCTTCAAAGTCATTTGGATATAGCCATCATTTCCAGGATAAACAACATTAGGATAAACGGAAAAACTCGCTTGGATTATCGGGTCGGCAGCAAGGACAATTTCAAAAGTTGAAAGGAAAATTAAAGTCAAAATCGCTGATAAAATTTTCCCCTTCATATCAACCTCCTTTAATTATTCTACCTTAATTATTCTACCATCTTTTAAATAAATTATCCTTTCAGCATATCTTGCTATGTTCATTTCATGCGTAACCATAACGATAGTCTTGCCATCTTCTTTTAGTTTGTCGAATATCTTCATGATTTCTTCTCCACTTTTCGAATCTAAGTTTCCAGTTGGCTCATCAGCCAAAATTAAAGCAGGATCATTCGCTAAGGCTCTCGCTATCGCAACCCTTTGTCTT
>JAWBTN010000032.1:0-9676 GCA_039000415.1 Candidatus Aenigmatarchaeota archaeon
CAAGTTGATCATCAAGTTAAGCAAATTTTGAGTAAAGAAGGGGTTAAGATTTTAACTACTCCTGAAGCTTGGGAGAAATACAATTGGGTCAGGAAATACTTCGATTCAAAACCTAGGGAAGGATTCTTCGTATGGGTGAAAAAACAAATCGACTTTCCTTTAAGCGGATGCATAACTATATCTTCCCCAAAAATTTCCCAAGATTTGAAGAATGTTTTGGTTGTGGAGAAGAATTTGAAAGTTAGTGTTAGTGTAATGTGCAACGCGAGCAGGTTTGATCTGTGTGGGACTCATGCAGCTCAAGGAAAAGTTATACTCAAGAAAAACTCTTCCTTATGTTATGATCACCTTCAAATTTGGGGAGAAGGAGATGTAGTTTTGCCTTTTTACGAATTCTTACTCGAGAAGAATTCACACCTCGACTACAATTTCAAGAATTTCTTTCCACCTAGAAAAATGAAGATGAAAACATCGATTCGTTGTCTCGAAAAAGCTTCGGTTAACTTGAAAATTTTGATGAAAGCTAAATCTTGTGAAGTTGATTTGGTTGATGAAGTTTTTTTAGAAGAGGATGATTCGAGTGCTGTTATCAGGTTAAGAGTAGTTGGTGAAAAAGAGGGCGATGTGGTAGCACACACTAAGCTTACAGCGAAATCTAGGGCTAAAGGTCACATAGATTGTCAAGGTCTACTTTTGGATAAAAATTCGAATATAAGGTTAATTCCTGAATTGGTTAGCAAGGACAAGGATGCAACCATAACTCATGAAGCTTCCATAGGGAAGATATCTGAAGAAGTTTTGAATTACTTGATGTCTAGAGGTTTAAGCGAAAAAGAAGCTGTAAACTTGATAGTCACAGGATTCTTGGAATGACTAGAATTGTTTTAAATCTTTCTGTAAAGGAACTTTCCCTTTCACGATTTCAAAATTTTCATCGAATACAGGGCTACCGTAAACACCATCGTAGCCGGGAATGTACTTAATTTTCCCTTCTCTCACTTTTATTATAGCTTCAACTATTTTTTCACCCGTAACTTTTAACAATTCTTCTTTGGGTACGTTCAACAAAACATTCAACTCATTCCCAAATTTCTTTATCAACTTATCATGTTCTTCCAAAACTTTTTTCGAGTAAAGTTCTCCAGAACCTGAGGCGAAAGAAATTACTTCATACAAAGGAAGTAGTGTTTTAAAAGGAATAGCATCTTTTGGAACGAAACCTTCTGGCCTGTCCGCAAGTTCTTCAACCCTTTGTAAAACACCAACTGTAAGCTTCTTATGACATTTTGGGCAGATGTTTTTGAGCTTGATAGCATCTTTTGGATGTAAACTTATGTTACAAGAGCGATGTCCAGTGAAATGATATTTTCCATAGTTCGGGTCGACTTCTATAGTGTACAAAAACCTTTTCCCATCTTTCTTCTTTATAACATCGAAAATTTCCCAATAACTTATTTTTTTCAAGTCAAAGACGTTTGCTTCTCTTCCCAAACGCCATGGGTGCGGGGAGTGAGAATCGCTGTTACTCAACAAAGTGAATTTATCGAGGGAAGATAACCTCCAATTCATCTCAGGATTGCTAGATAGCCCAGTTTCCAAAGCGAATATATTTTTAACTTGATCTTGGTAGCACTCTTCCATTGAATTAAAACCAGACTTACTTCCAAAACAAGACATCCAAGGAGTCCATGCATGTGCAGGATAAATCAACACATCTTCACTTATTTCTGTCAAGATCTCAACAAGCTCTTGAGCGCTTAAGTTCAGGACAGGCCTTCCGTCAGAATTAAGGTTCCCATATTTTATCAACTTATCAACTATTTGTTCTACTATTTCAAAAGATGGTGCATGGATCACGTGATGCACTCTTTTGATTTCCCCACGAACTTCAAAATACGTAGCCACTTCACTCGTTAGAGTGAAGAAAACATCTTCATAAAAAAACAAACCAGAATCTTCTAAAACTTCCAACTTGTCCTTCAATTCTTCAAACCATTTAGGATGTGTGAAATCACCAGTTCCAACAAGATTCAATCCCTTTATCTTTGCACCTTCAGCTATTCCTTTCAAGTTCATTTGCTTACTGGTGGCTTTACTCCAGAGTGAATGTACGTGAAAATCAGCTATTACGATCATCGTTTCACTTCAAAATATTCTGAAAACAAGGATGAAAGAAATTATTGTAACGAAGATCCAAAGCCAAGGTTTCCATTGTATGATTTTACTTCCATCCAAAGGGGGGATGGGTAACAAATTGAAGAAAGCTAACCAAGCGTTGACTTCTGAAAAGAAACTTAAAGATTTAAAAGGGTAGAATAAAATGGCGAAGAACAGGTTTACAAGAGGTCCAGACAAGCTTATCAAACCTATTTCAGGAACAGTTAGCCTGGAAACTCTAAATCCCCATCTTCCGAACTTATACGGTCTAATGACAACAGCACCAGGTGCGATTATCTTTACACCAAAAAACATGAACAAAAACCCAAAGAGCAGGCCGGGTGGCCACATCTTGTAAAAAGCAGCACAGTTGAACTTTATAGCCACAAACTTGTGGGCAAGCTCATGAAAAACAAAAGCCATCACAACGACAGCCAAGTACACAGGAAAGTGCTGGAAGTTGTGGAAAGAGAAAATTGTTGATATCACAAGGGTGGAAATGACGAGATCCCTTATTTCTTCTTTTGTGAAAAATTTTGTTATTTGCATTCTAGCACCGATTTGAATCATTTTAAATATCTCGTTAAATAATAAATCCTTAATAGCTCATGAAATAACCCAAAGCCTCCTTTATATCTTTAACTTCCTTGACTTGGATCCCAACACTCTCGCTTATATCTATCCTTTTTTGAGAATATTCAGTGGTACAATAGATTATCGGTCCTATTTTCTTACATTCCCTTTTTGGTATATAAGTTATCTGTGTTCCTTGTCCTTCCGGTACCAGGAAAATTTCAATTCCAGCTTCTTTACAAGCTTTGGCCTTTTCTTCTATCCCACCAACACGTCCTATGGTTCCATCAGGGTTTATAGTGCCTGTTATTCCAACTTTTTGATTTAGACTCTTGTTTTCAAGAGCAGCTATCGTTGCTATAGTCAAAGCAGCTCCTGCCGAAGGTCCACCTATGGCCGAAGCGTTTGTTTCTATTTGATATATCAAATCTATTTTCGATGTATCTATTCCTGTTATGTTTTGTGAAACGGCTTTTGCTATTTGAATTGAAGCTTGTGTGTCCATGAAGAATATCAAATGATTTATGTCAGTTAAAACTCTTCCTTTACCTGGAACAGCTTCAACTATGAGCGTGGTGATCACTCCGTTTCCATCTTGATCTATCGCAGGTACAGGTAATTTAGCCATGCTACCAGTGAAGTTTTCCTCTATTTTTGGATGGATCAAAATTTCTGTGGTTGTTTGAGATTTGAGAATAAGGAAATTGGAGAGGAATAAGAGTAAAGTAGCAAAAGCTATAACGATTAAAAACTCTTTTCCCATAAACTCACTTTTCTTTTTCTTTAATAAAAAGCAGGAGGTCGCTCTCGGTGGATGCATATTGGTAAACTATTTACCCCAAGCCATCTTCTCCATCCTGTTTCCCACAAGCGTCGGACATCCCACCTTACAGTTGCTCGATTCCTCGCCTGGCTGGTTCGATGGGAGGTCGACCCTATGGGACAGGACTTCTCAGTCGATAACTTGGAATAGTTTACCAATTCTGCACCGCCCTCGAGCTTTGGTCGGCCATTTAGACCATTTGCCACTGGCTTTTTGCCAGTAGAGAGGGCCTAGCTCTCCGACCAGGGACCTCCTGCGAAAAAGAAATGGTAATCGTAAAATTTAAACGTTTCTGAATTGAAAATGTTACTTTAAAGTGACGATTTTTTGGAAAATAGAAAGATTTAAATACTTCCACACATCTTTACATACCATATAGAGGTGAAAAAAAATGGATTTTGAAGAAAATTGGAGTGCAGAGGAAGAAGAAGATTGGGAAGAAGAAGATTGGGAAGAAGAGGAAGGGGAAGAAGAAGAGTGGTGACCAACTCATTTTTCTTTTCACTCACTTTTTCTTCTTCATCTTCAATTCAGTAAGATCTGATTAATTCTTTTTTTTATTCATCACACTTCAAACAAAGCTTTAAAAAAGCAGCTTTATAAGCTCATTTTTTTAATTTAAAAATAGGTGAAGCTATGGTTTTGTTCGAAGGAGTTCTAGGTATTGGGGTAGGATTGCTGCTAGCGATAGCTTTAGCACAATACGCTAAACTTAAGCTAACAAGGGGTTGGCAACTCATAGCAGTTGCTGCTGTTTTGCTGCTATCAGCAGGTGTTTGGTCATCTCCCGCTGTTTCGACTTACATCACACCTCAACTTGGAATGGTGAGAGAAGCTTTCGAGCTCGTGGCTTGGTTATTGGCTTTAGTAGGGGCTTTGCTCATAGTTTACGAAATGCTAGTTGAAATCTTCTGAAGACAGATTTCCCTTTTTTTTATTTTTTGATCTTCAACATTTGTTTTAGAGTTAAAATAGTCATTTTAATTCGTTGCTCTACTTACTTTGGTAGAGTCTTAATCAACTTCTCTTTCAGCGTAGTTATCTTTTTTCTGATTATTTTGTTTTGAGTATAATCAATTCCGTAGTTGAATATCTTTATCCACTGTCTAGGATTTCTTACCAACTTACTTTTTAAAACCCCACCACACCTTGGTAAAATTGGTATGGAAATTTCACCAACTTTTAAATTATGTTCAATAGCTTTTAAGTTCATTTCAGTTTCTATGAGAAAGTCATTCGATCTAAGGTTTAACGTGTCCCAAGTGCTTTTTTTTATCGCCCTAAAACCAGCTAGCGGATCTCCTTTCACGTTAAAACCTAGAAGTTTGAAAAAACTATTAAGTATCTTTATGTAAGGAGCGAATAATAGCTTATATTTTCTGTCTGAATACCTATTTTTTAAGTTCCTGGATGCAAGTACCAAATCGTATTTCTTAAGTTTCTCGAGAAGTTTTGGAATGTATTCAGGAGGGTCTGTTCCATCACCATCGAGGAATATAAGTATGTCGCTTCTTGCAACTTTCGCTCCTAGCTTCATAGCATATCCTTTACCCCTTCCTTTAACTTTTAAAACCTTTGCTCCCAATCTTCTGGCGATTATCGGAGTCATGTCATCGGAAGAATCAACCACTATTATTTCTGCCTTTTTTCGAATTCTTTCAGGTATGGAACACAAAACCTTCGCTATACCTTCTTCCTCGTTACGTGTTGGAATGATTATCGACATTTTTACCTTTTTCATAATTTTTTATTCAAATTAAGAAAATAAAACATTGACAATTTCGTATTTTAGGCATATTCTGAAATTTCTAGAATCGTGCAGGGGGTGGGATTCGAACCCACGAAGGGACTAACCCAGCAGGTTTCTTTCATCCTTGATCAAAGCTCAACAGACTTGAGCCTGCCGCCTTTAACCTCTTGGCTACCCCTGCATTAATTAAATTCTTGTGGAGAAATAAAAAATTACCTCAAAGATTCCAACTCATGTTTTAATTTATCTATTTGAGATTTCAAGTTTAGCAAAGTATCTTTAACTTCTTGTTTATCCGCAACTTCTTCGCTCACTTCATGAGTTGCAGGTCTCAACAGAATAGAATCTAAAGAAGATAACTTTTCTTCGAATTTATTCAAATTCTGCTTCATTAAATCAATACACCCGTTCCTTATCTTTTCGCTTTCATCAAGAGTGGAAATAAAGCTCTTGAATATTTTTAGTATGTTTTTCAACTCTTCAAGCGTGTTCAAAACTTCTTCATATCTTTCAAGCTTTATGAACAATGGAACAACTTTTCTCAATTCCTCGATCTTAAGTTTCTTCTCTTCCTTTCTATCTTCAACAGTATATTTCACTATTTCCTTTTCAACCGAAGCTTTCTCTTCAGTTTTCTCTTGAATTTGTTGGAATACAGGCGGCAACTTCTTCTCTTCTTGAGCTACTTTCTCAACTTCTTTCTTTATTTCTTCGATAGTTGGAAGTTTTATTTCTTGCACCTCTTCCTTCTTCACTTCTTCGCTTTTTTTCTTACCGAATAGCATTTAACCCTAAATAATATTTTTTTGGGTTAAGATATAAGTTTAAGCTTTGAGTTAAACCGATGCGCTGGCCGGGATTTGAACCCGGGTCTCCGCCGCTCTGTCTTCTGGGCTGGCAGGGTTCCGCTACGTTCGACGTCTTAGACCAGTCCAGATTCATCTTGACTGGACTACCAGCGCACACCATTAAAAAATTTGAGGTTCATCATTGAAATATCCCTCCAAATCCTTCTAAAGCCCTGTCTTCCTCTTCTTTTATCTTCGCTATCACCTCTTCTTTTTCCTTACCGAAAACTTCTTTCGCTAATTCTACTACTTCACCTTTTTCTTCAACTTTGATTTTTTCCAAAACTTTTTTACACTGCTCTTCTGATCCAGAGATGTAACAATAAATTTCTTCTCCTCCGGTTAGGCTTTTGCTTTCCTTGAAAACTATACTTGCCCTGGATATTTCATCATCTTTCAGCAATAAATCTTTGACTTTCTGTAAGTTCTTCTGTTGAATCGAGAGCAAAATTTCCATAACATCAATATTATTTCTCAAGTTTTAATTTTTAAACACTCGACGCCTTTTTCAGAAAGTTAATCAGAAATATATCCGCATACAACAGAAAATTATGGGAGGATTACTACAACTCGTTGAAAAAGAACCAACGGAAGAAGTTTTAACTCCTGAAAGGTTAAAGGAATACGCGGATCAAAGAATACCACTTAAACATTACATAGGTTATGAAATTTCTGGATACGTACACTTAGGTACTGGTATTTTAAGTATGAGTAAAGTTGCAGATTTTCAGAAAGCAGGGATAAGTACTACTATTTTCTTAGCAGATTACCACTCTTGGATAAACAAGAAGTTGGGTGGAGATTTGTCGACTATAAAAAAAGTGGCAGGTGGTTACTTCAAAGAAGCCCTTAAACAATCTTTGAAAGTTGTTGGGGGTGATCCTAAAAAAGTAAAATATGTATTGGGCTCAGAACTTTACGAAAAGGCGGGAAGAGATTATCTGGAAACTGTTCTTAAAATATCTATGCATACAACATTTTCTAGAATAAAAAGATCTCTTACTATAATGGGAAGAAAAGAGGCTGAAGTTGTTGATTTCGCCCAACTCATTTATCCACCCATGCAAGTTGCTGACATCTTCACGCTTGGTGTAAACTTGGCTCATGGCGGCATGGACCAGAGAAAAGCTCATGTCATTGCTTTGGAAGTTGGTGAAAAAGTTGCTGGGTATAAGCCGGTAGCAGTTCATCATCATTTGCTCGTAGGAATGCATATAACAGAAGAAGAAAGGCAAAAACTCCTAAAAGCTAGAAAAGAAGGGAATAGGGAATTGTTTGAAGATAGCGTCATAGACATAAAAATGTCAAAATCTAGGCCAAATAGCGCAATTTTCATCCATGATACACCTGAAGATATCAAGAAAAAAATAGAGAAAGCTTATTGTCCTCCAAAAGAGGTTGAGCTCAATCCTGTCATGGAATTGGTGAAGTATGTTTTATTCAGGGGAGAGCAAAAAGATCTTGAAATAGTTAATTTAAAAACTGGAAATAGGAAAATTTATAGGTCATACCCAGAGTTGGAGAAAGATTATTCAGAGGGAAAAATTCATCCTCAAGATTTGAAGTTGGTTGTTAGCGATAAGCTTGTAGAAATTCTTGAGCCTGTTAGGAAATATTTCTTGGAAGGACCAGGAAAGAAGTACTTAGAGGATATGAAACAAATAAGGATCACGAGATGAGTTTTTTAGGATATAGAAATAGTAAAGCCCCAGGAGGGATTTGAACCCTCGACCCACTACTTTCTTGGCTTTACGAGGTAGTTGCTCTACCAGGCTGAGCTACTGGGGCTTATCTATATTTCTCTTGAACTCCAAATTATTAAATATGCAAGAAGCTATGCTTTGGCACAAAGAGAGGAATGGTGTTAGATGTGACTTATGTCATGCGAACTGTTTCATTTCAAAAGGGAAGTTTGGCTTGTGTCAAGTTAGGAAAAACGAGAACAACAAACTCTACACTTTGAATCATGAAAAAGTGGTCGATTTGAGCGTTGATTGGATAGAGAAGAAGTTTTTATTCCACTTCTTACCGAAAACAAAAAGCCTTTTCGTAACAGTTCCTGGATGCGAGCTGAACGAGAATTTCTGCATAGAAGATTCTCCTCTACCGAGCGTTCAACCAAAAAAATACACAGCAGAACAAATAGTTGATTTCGCTGAAAAGAAGAATTGCGAGAGTATAGCTTACTCTTACACAGACCCAACGATATGCTTCGAATTCGCTTTTAAAATAGCTAAGTATGCGCACAGGGTTAACATAAAAAACGTTTTGGTTACCAATGGCTACATAAGCGAAGAAGCCGTGAAGAAAATAGCAAAATATTTGGATGCTGCTAGCGTCAGGATAAAAGCTTCTGGCTCACAACAATTCATGAAACAGTACGCTTTGATACCAGACATTTCTCCCATAATCTCTACTCTCAAACAAATGAGGAAACACAGGATATTCGTGGAAATAGCCAACACGATAATCCCACAAATAGGGGATGATGTCGAAGATTGTAGAAAGCTTGCTGAGATGATAAACAATGAATTTGGCTCCGAAGTTCCGTTCCATCTGCTTCAATTCTATCCAAGCCCAAGATTCCCAGGTTTACCTTTAACTCCTATGGCTGTTCTGGAGAGATGTGCAGATGCTGCAAGAGCAGCTGGCTTAAGGTTTGTTTACGTAAGCAACGTATTGAAAGGCGCAGAACAAACTACTTATTGCTACAATTGCAGGGAGCCTTTGATAGTTAGGGAGAACTTAGTTGTTAAGAGAATAAATCTCGTAGATGGAAGGTGTCCGAATTGTGGTCTTAGAGTTAACCTTGTGCTTAAATGAGAAAAGGATAAATTATGGAGAAAACTCATTTATTTTGTGAAGGTTTTAAAAATAGCACCATTTTTCCTATTTCTTTTAATTTTACCAACATCTTTTGCTCAAGTTCAGTATTACGGGATAGATTCTGTTTTAGACGAAAAAGGGAATGCTAAAGTTAAGCTCACGATAACTTTTTTAAAGCCTGAGCCAGAGCTTGATTTCAGTTTTATAGGTAGGATCGAGAAATTAAAAGCTTCAAGTGCTGGTTTGCCGGTTGAATGTGAACTGAATTCAGGAGCTATAAGTTTTGTAAAATGTAAGATAAATTTAACTCAAGAAAGAAGAACTGTTGAGTTGAACTTTGAGACAAAAGATTCGGTCAAGAAAATAGGAAACAATTACATATTCGATTCAGACTTCAGCTTGAGGAAAGAAATATCCAGCGTTTTTGTGTCGGTGAGACTTCCGGAAGGTTTTTCGCTAGTAGGAGAAGAAATCAAGGAGAGGCTTTCTTTTCCGCATAATGTAACTATACTGAGCGATGGTAAGCATCATATAGTGACATGGAAGCTTGTAAACGTTCCTGAATATCAAGAGTTGAGGTTTAGGATAATCTATGAAAAAATTGGTGAAGATTTTCTGTCAAAAAATTTATTTTTAATATTGATTTTTGTTGTTGTCGTAGCTACAGCTTCTTTTTTCGTTTACTTCAAGTTTTTTAAA
>JAWBTN010000033.1:0-8750 GCA_039000415.1 Candidatus Aenigmatarchaeota archaeon
AAAGATAGTGAAGAGTATGTGAAAGAAATCATAAAAGCTCCTAAAAAAGTGAGGGTTTTAGGTTTAATGCCGTTGGGCTATCCTGCGGAAAAAAAGCCTCCACATAGCATGAAAGAATTTGATGAAAAGAAAATTCATTACGAAAAGTGGTAAGTTTGGAGAAATGTAGCAAATGCTCAGAAGAAGCTTTAATCCATGTTGGTTGGAAAAGAAAAAATTATTGCAAAGATCATTTCAACGAATATGTTGAAGGGCAAGTGAAGAAAGTTTTTGATAAGTTTAAAATAGATAAAAAGTCGAGAATTTGCGTTGCCCTTTCGGGAGGAAAAGATTCTTCAGCACTTTTACACATTCTTAAAAAAATAGGTTGTGAAAATTTAGAAGCACTTCACTTAAACTTGAATATAAACGAATACTCGAAAAAATTGCTTGAAAAAAGCAAAGAAATTTGTGAAAAGCTTGGTGTAAAGCTGAATGTTGTTGATGTAAATCTATTCAATTTTGTTGAGAAAAATAGGAAAGTTTGTAAGGTTTGTGGTGTGATTAAAAGGTACAACTTTAACAAGTTTGCTTTTGAAAACAACTTTGAATATTTGGCAACAGGCCAAAATTTGAACGACATAGTTTCACACGCTATCATGACTTTATACTCTGGCTACCTACTTGGCTTAAAGAATTTTTCCCCTGTTTCCAAAAAAATCGAAGAATTCGGTTTAACAAGCGTGATAAAACCTCTTTTCTTTCTTCAAGAAAGAGAGATTGAAACTTACGCTAAAATCAATTCCATTGATTATTTGAGAGAAAAATGTGTTTATTGGGAAACTTCGTTTAGAGTTGAAGTGAAGAAATTTCTGGAAAAATTAGAAGAAAAAAATCCTGGATTTTTAAGAAAAATTGCTTCTTCTTTAATAAAGCTATCTTCACTTTTGGAGAATTTCGAAATAGCAAAAATGAGAAAATGCAAAATTTGTGGGTTTGCTTCCTTAGGAAAAATTTGCAGCTTTTGTAAGTTAAAGGCAAAAATATGAAAGAATAATGCAAAGTATTTATTTTCTGAGATTGTGTTACTTGTTTAGATTTCTTGAAGTCAAAAGAAAATAATAGGTTTTTCTATATTCCAATAAATTTTCAAGAAAGAAGAATTCAGTATGGTGTAGTCGAAAACATAGATACAAGTAAAGTTGGAATACAATCTGGAAATGTTGTATTTGAGTCACCCTTTACAAAAATTCCAATAGTGATGCTTACTTTGGAAAATTTAGATGGGGAATACAGCTTAAAACTGTTTGGGTTTCCAACAGAAGCAATAGCGGATTTACTTGGAATTTGTTTGTTCTTGTTCCAAAAGCTAGAACAACTTGTAATATCTTATGGGTGGCGATAGAATGAAGAAATGTTTGAATTGCAAAGCAATATTTGATGAGGAAGCTGAGATATGTAGCATTTGCGGCAACACAGAATTTGAAGAAGTGAGCTAAATGCCTGAAGAACCTGAATGGTTGAAAGAAGCGATAGCTAAATATAAAGCTAAGCTTGATTTTATTGCTTTGGAATTCAAGCTAAGAGAAAAGAAAGAAGAAATGGATAAGAAGTCTATAATTGCCCAAGTTGAGCTGGATAATTTACAAAAACAGGTAAGAAATGTATTAGCAAAGTTTGGAATATTAGCTGATTGGAATGCTGCTTACATAAGCTATGCAGAAGAGCTAATGGTTATCAAGAAAAAGTTTCATCCAAGCGTTTGGAAATGGGTTGTAGATTATAAAAGGGAACTCAAGATATTGGCTCAAAAATGGGTTGCAAGAGGGTTGAGAAAAGACATCATGCTAGAAATTGCTAAAGTTATTGGAACCCCAGAGATTGAAGAATATTTAAGTTAAATTTTTGCTTTTAAATCACTCGGTTGTTTTTTTGAAAACCTGTTAATGTGCACAAAATAACAAAGACAAAAACCGAGAGTTTATTCAACACACTATTTATTCCTCATATAATTTCTTTTTTTATCATGTTTTTCATTTCTTTAATCAGTATTTTGGTATTTTATTTGGCTGGTAGTTAAACTGGTTGATAAATCGGCAAATTACCTGGGAAATTGTTATATTAACAATTAATGTGCACAAAATAACAAAAATTCTGGCAGACTTTTTAACAGATTCGTAATTTAGAAATTCGTTAATGAAACTAGTTTCATCATTACTCTTATAGGTTGTTTCTTTCTACATTTTGTTATGAAAAATTCAAACAATCAAAAGAAAAGTTGTTGTGAGGACAAGGTAAAGGAAGAAAAGAAAGGCATTTGGTCTGGGCTGTTATACGGAATACTGCCACATATAGGATGTATAGCTTTCATACTATTCACAATCTTAGGTGTAACAGCAGCTACAGCATTCTTCAGACCACTTTTGTTAAATCCTTATTTCTTTTATATACTCATAGCACTGTCTTTGGTTTTTGCCACAATTTCTGCGTTTGTTTACCTTAAAAAGCAAGGCATATGCACCTGCCAGAAGACAACTGACGGAACTATGGTAAACTTTTCATTGGAAGGCATTAAAAGGAAATGGAAATATCTTTTAACATTATATGGAACGACAGTTTTTACAAACTTATTGTTATTCATGGTGATATTTCCGATTGTAGCAAACTTAAATTCTGGATCGTCGATAACAGGATCTTTTGTTGGAACTGAATCGTCAATAACACTACAGGTTAATATTCCATGTCCAGGTCATGCTCCACTGATAACAGAAGAACTCAAAAAAATTGATGGTGTTATTAGTGTAAAATTCAGGTTCCCAAATTTATTTAATGTTAGCTATGACCTAACAAGAACATCGAAACAACAGATACTTTCCCTAGACGTGTTCAACATATATAAAGCTACCATTACAGACGAAACTTCCAATCAGGTAACAAATCAACAAAAAAACTCTCCTGAAAGTAAAGGTTCAGGTGGTGGTTGTCCATGTGGCTGTTCAGGCGGTTGTCGTTAGTAATGTGGTGTTTCCTATGAACAAAACCGTGTTTAAAATTAAAAAAGGTTATAAAGTTACAGTTGTAGTTGTGATACTTTTAATAGGTGGTTTTATTGGATATTTCGTAGCTATGGAAGCCAAAGTTGATTTCGAATCTAAAAGCTTTGAACAGCAAAGAGTGGAAATACTTTCTAAAATAGATATTGCCATAGAAAAAGCAAAAGAAGATAATAGGTACAAATGTTGTATAGAACCACCTTGTAAGATGTGTTTTCTTGGCTATTGGATATGGAAAGATGGTAGTTGCTATTGTGATGATATGATAAAGGAAAATAAATTAAATTTTGTTTGTCCAGAATGTTTAAGAGGTATAAAAGAAGGAAGGTGTAAATCAGAAATTGGTACTTGCCAAATAATAATGAACTCAAGTGAAGTAAAATGAAGGAACGAAAGATTGTTTTGGAGATAGAAGGAATGCATTGTGCTAGCTGTGCAACTACTATAGAGAAAAAGCTATCCAAACTAAAAGGTATAACTAAGGTCTCTGTAAGTTTTGCGACAAGGAAAGCTGTTGTTTTGTACAACCCTAATGAAATTGACGAGGAAAAAATTAAAAAAGTAATTAAAAAACTAGGCTATGAAGCATACGTTCCCGAAAAAGGAGGAACTTTAGAGGAAAAAAGAGAAAAATTCACAATAAAAAACCAACTCATAATTTTCTTCATAGGGCTAATTTTTACATTACCAGTATTTTTTATTTCAACCTTTTATTATTCGCCTGAAAAAAACTTTCTTCTATTTCTTTTAGCTACTCCTGTTCAAGTTTTACTTGGTTATAAATTTTACAAAGGTGCTTGGTTTTCCTTAAAGAACAAGACTGCAAACATGGATGTTTTAGTTGCACTAAGTACTTCTGTTGCTTATCTTTACTCCATATTTACTACTTTTTTGTTTGAAGGGCACGTATTCTACGAGGCTTCTACTACAGTTTTAACAACTATTTACTTTGGTCATTTCCTAGAAAGCCTAACAAGAAATAAAGCAGGAGAAGCAATAAAAAAGTTGATTTCACTCAAGCCAAGAATAGCTACTTTGATTAAAAATGGTAGAGAAGTTAAAATCCCATTAGAAGAGGTTAAAGTTGGCGATATCTTGATAGTAAAACCTGGAGAAAGCATTCCTGTTGACGGTAAAGTAATTGAAGGCTACTCTAGTGTTGATGAGTCCATGATAACGGGAGAAAGCATTCCTGTTGACAAAAAAACTGGAGATAAAGTCATTGCTGGTACTATAAACAAATTTGGTGCATTAAAAATAAAAGCGGAAAAGGTTGGGAAAGAAACTTTACTGGCACAAATAGTTAAGCTCGTTGAGGAGGCTTTACTTACCAAAGCACCTATTCAAAGAATTGCTGATATAGTTACTGGTTATTTTGTCCCTATAGTTATTTTAATTTCTCTTGCTACATTTTCAGCTTGGTATTTTCTCTTAGGTTCAAGTTCTCTTTTCGCATTAACTGCAGCTGTTTCTGTCTTAGTTATAGCTTGTCCCTGTGCTTTAGGCTTGGCAACTCCTACAGCCTTGATGGTTGGGATGGGAAATGGAGCCAAACTCGGAATTCTAATAAGAGATGCAGGAAAACTAGAAGTAATTCATAAAGCTGATACAATTGTTCTAGATAAGACTGGTACTTTAACTAAAGGAAAGCCAGAAGTTGTTAAAATAATTAACGAAAAAGCTTTGGAGCTTGCTGCCATTGCAGAAAAAAATTCTGAACATCCCATAGCTCAGGCTATTATGAATGCTGCAAGAAAGAAAAAAATTAAAGTTCCTAATCCTGAAAGATTCGAAGTTATACCTGGAAAGGGGGTTATAGCAAAACAAAGAAATAAAGAAATTTTGGTTGGAAATTTAGTGCTAATGAATGATTATAAAATTGACATAAAAGAATTTGAAGAAGAAATTTCATCCTTGCAAGAAAGTGGAATTACAACCATGATTGTTGCTTTAAACAAAAAAGTTGCGGGTATTATAGGAGTAGCGGATACTTTGAAAGAATTCTCTAAGGAAGCGATACAAAAACTCGAGAAAATTGGATTAGAAGTAATTATGTTAACTGGAGATAACAAAGAAGTTGCGAATTCTATAGCTAAGGAACTTGGAATCAAAAAAGTTTTAGCAGAAGTATTGCCACAAGACAAAGCAAAAGAGATTAAAAAATTGCAGAAAAATGGAAAAACTGTTATAATGGTTGGGGATGGAATTAACGATGCACCAGCTTTGACTCAAAGTGATATAGGAATAGCAATCGGCTCTGGTACTGACATAGCAAAATCTGCTGGAGATATAGTATTAATAAAAGATGATTTGAGAGATGTTGTTTCAGCAATAGAGTTAAGCAGGAAGACTGTGAATAAAATTAAACAAAATCTGTTTTGGGCATTTATTTATAACGTTTCCGCAATTCCAATAGCTGCAGGAGTTTTATACCCTTTCTTTGGAATTTTAATTACCCCTACAATTTCTGCAATTGCTATGATCTTAAGCGATATTTCTGTGGTTGGAAATTCTATCTTGCTTAAAAGATTTAAGGCAACTGTTTGAGATTACAAACTATATTTTTTGATTAAAATCTTAATAAACTCAACATATCTTTCATGTACATTTTTTCCAGTTTTTTCTTCAATTTCCTCAAATTCTTTTAGTAGTTCTTCTTTGTCTTTTGTATTAAGAACAGAGTTTACCATGGGGGAACAAGATATTATTTTCTTTTTCTATGTGCTCTTTCAATAAGATAACAAAATTTCTCCCATTTCTTGCAAATTCTTCAAAATTTTTCTCCAAATCTTTTGATGCCTGCATCATAGCTTTTCTTAATTTTCTTCCTTCCTCATGCTCAAAAAGCATAACTCCTATTGGTCCACTTTCTTTGGGTATTCCTCTTTTTTCAGCAAGTGGAAATAAAGAATTTTCTTCTTTTACATGATGGCATTTGTCTGCAAATCTGTTAAAGAAATTTAAAAGCTCCTTCACATCAGAATTTAAAACTTTCTTTGTTCCTAATTTAAGAAAAATTTCTAACATCCCCAAACCTTTTTTAATTACTTCATGTTCTTCTTTTAGTATTTCAATCGGGCTTTCCATTTTTAATCGACCTTTTTTAATTTTTATTAGAATTAAATAATAAAACTAATATTTTTGCTTTTATTTTAGAGCTTTGGAATTTATCATTATGGTGAAAAAAATAAATGAGCTTTGGGTTTGTGAAGAATGTAGACTGAAATATAAAGAAAAACATTGGGCTGAAAAATGTGAAGAATGGTGTAAAAAATATAAAACTTGTAATTTAGAAATAACTAAAAATGCACTTTAATTTTTATAAATTCACCTAAATAAATTCAATAATATGCAAAAAGATTATGCCAACTTGAGAATAATCGGGGTAATAACTATAGGAATTGCTATTGCTTTAATTGTAGTTGTTTTTTCATTAACGCAGACTGTTCTTAAATATGGAGAAGAATTGCACAAAACTTGTCCGTTGCCACCTGAAATTTGTCCAATAAAGAGGGGGACATTACCTGCTGAATCGTTAATTGGATTTATTTTTTCAGCTGGTTTAATTGGAGTTGGTTTGTATTTGTTGTTATTTGTTAGATCGGTTCAAATAACAGGCAAAGAGCTTACAAAATTTAAACGTATAGCCAAGACTTTACAAGGTAATGAAAGGAAGGTTTACGAATTAGTCATAGGTGCTGGTGGATCAATTTTTCAGGGTGATTTAATTTCAAAGACTGGTTTCTCAAAAGTTAAAGTAAGTAGAATTCTTGACAGATTAGAAACCAATGGTTTGATAGAGAGAAGAAGGAGAGGGATGGTAAATTTAATCGTATTGAAAGAATAAGTGATTTTTCGATAATAAAAAAGTAAATTATCTGGTGGTTATTATTTGGTCTTTAAAACAAGATTTATAGCTTCAATTATCATTTCTTTTGGTATATAATTATAGCTTCTTCCTTTGTAATTAAAAGTTCTACAATTCACAGAACTGCCAGTTAATTGGCAACAATCCGAGCAAACATTGGATTTTAATTTTGAATTTTTACCCACTATTTTTTCAACATCTTTGCCATTAATCAAAATAGATGGCGAGAGGTGGATTTTAGATTTAGATAATTTCCTTTCCTTGAAATTAATCTTCAGCTTAGTATTCTTCATTGCTTTTTTCAATTCCCTTAAAGTCAATTTTACAGATCTATCAGTAGAAGCGCATCTTTTACAAGTAGTTTTATCATAGTATAAAAATTCTATATTTAACATATTTCTATAGTTATCGCAAGATATTTATAAACTATACTGTCTAACCTTACAAGTTATTTTGTTCGCAAAATATTTATACCAACAATAAATTAACGAAATCGAATTTTAACAAAAATCAGTATTAATAATAATATAGCGAACATTCTTTGAGAATAGAAAAAGAAGAAAATTTTATTTTACATCAACCTTCTTTACTCTACACAAATCTTCATCCTATTATCAGCTCTAAACTTCATGCTTCATCAAGTAGTGTAGCTTGTCAGACTTGCAATGTTATTACCACTACTCCTTTGCAACTGCTTCATTTTACGTTCAATAAAATTCATAGCTTCGACAACAGCTTGCGGAGTAGCAGTATAGAAAGTCTTTCTTCCTCTTTCATTACCGTGATTTATTTCTCTTTTTATCAAGTAACCTAAAGCTGCAAGTTGTGAAAGCTTGTTAACGATGTAATTATAAGAATATTCATAACCATAATTGTAAAGATCTAGCCAAACTTCTTTAGCCTGAATAGTATTCCTACATCGCAATATTATCCTCGCTTCTAACATGTTCATTTTTTATCAACCTTTTTGCACTCAGGATAATCTCCTTTATCAAATCTCTGACAAAGGCTGTAGAAACCGCAGTAGATTTTCTTTCTTTGATTTTTTGTTATATTTCTATATCTCAAATCATAAGCTATTGGGCACATATCTGCTTTCTTTGCTGTCATCACTTTATCACCAGAGGAGTTTCTCTTATCTCAGTTTCAACAAATCCATGTTTTGACAAATGTTCAATAGCTTCCAACAATTCTTTTTCAAAGCTTGTTGACTTCTCCCAGGAAATGAAAGCGGTTCTTATCCACACGCTAGCTGTTATCGTTATTATGTCTTCGTTGCCTTTCTTCATTCGTATTACTTCGTAGAACTTGAAAGGAGATTCTATTGTATCTGCTATTTCCAAAAACTTTTCTAGATTCTTTATGACAAAATTCTTCATTTGACCTTCCTCCTTATCATCCTTCCTTTAAGAAAGTCGGAAAGCTTCATGGTCTGAAATTTTTTGATTCTATTCAACGCTATCTTGTAGATTTCTGGTCTGATTTCTAAGCCGATAAAATTTCTTTTTAGCATTAAGGAAGCGATAGCAAAAGTGCCATAACCCGCAAAAGGGTCTAAGACAAAGTCGTTTTCTTTGCTGAGTCTATTAACTAACATTTCTGCTATCAGCAAAGGCTTTGGTGTAACACCAAGCTTTTGTGTTGGCAGCCCTTCCTTTCCAGACAGCCTGACAAATCCAGCGAATGCAGGGTGTTCAATCCAATCTTTCTCAACAAGACCAGAGTTGTTGAAATAATATTCTTTTCCCTGAACAAACCAAAGAATTGTTTCATGCGCAGCTATGAATTTCCTTATTCCTTTTCTAGCCATCGGTCTGAAGCCAGAAGGATTGTTATAAACCCAAATTATT
>JAWBTN010000033.1:8760-9446 GCA_039000415.1 Candidatus Aenigmatarchaeota archaeon
CCTTACGAATTTCAGTTTAGCTCTTGTCAGAATGTTGTACCATTTCCATTTATCTTCATAACCGCAAAACAAAGCCAAATTTCCAGTTTGTTTCAAAACTCTTTTGAATTCTTTAGCAAGGAATAGCTTTTCTTTGTGGCTCAAGCCTTGCATGTATGCTGTGTTGTCATAAGGAGGATCTGTTAGAATAAGGTCTATGCTTTCGCTAGGTATTAATTTTATCTGCTCGAATGCGTCCCCGCAAATCAACCATACGTTAGATTCTTCCAGACCCATGCTTCCCAACTTCCTTCAGGAGGAAGCATGGCTCATTCCGCTTCATTCCTTGATTTTTCCGCTGGACATTCCGCTTAAGTTTCAAGAAATGGCAGAAAGCGAAAAGCATATAAAGTTTAGCAAGGACGCCGAGGGTGGGATTTGAACCCACATGCCCACGAGGGGCGCCAGCTTTCAAGCAAAGACTCAAGGCTGGTGCACTACCGGGTTATGCGACCTCGGCTTTCTTCATCTTTTAATCAGACCTTGAGTCTATTCAATTAAAAATTTCTTGTCCAGATTTAAAACTTTTATTATGAGAAATTTAGAAAAATTGAGGCATGCTTCAAGTAGAAAAGTGGTTTTAGAAAAGAGGAAAAGAGTTTTGAAATTTTACCCTTCAATTTATGGTTTTTTACTGCACGATTTAG
>JAWBTN010000034.1:0-9428 GCA_039000415.1 Candidatus Aenigmatarchaeota archaeon
GCTATGTTTTGAATGAAATTGCTAAGCGTGTTAGAGAGTGGCATGGAAATTGGGATGCAGTTTGGGACAACATTTTACTAAGAGCAAAAATAAGACAAACAATGGTTGATTTTGCCAGAGAATTGGGAAGAGATGATATATTGGAAGCTGAGATAGTAGTTCAAAGCAATGAAATGTTTCATATGATTTCAGAGCAGGTTAGAGAAGAAGTTGGTGGTCTAGATTCAAAGATGATTTATGAAAGATGGCTAAATTGGTTTAAGGAAAAGATTAAAAGATGATTAGATGGTATCAAGAGAAGTGCTAGAAATTTATAAGGAAATAGAAAGAAAAAAAAAGAAAAGCCTGTATGAGATTTTTTGCAATTTCTCTTACAACATTTTGAGAATAAAGTTCAATGAAAGGAAGATGAAAGAAGAAGAGAAGATCATAAAATTTTCTATGCTAAAGATACCACCAACCTCAAATATCTCAGCCGCATTTCTATTTTTCATTTTTTCTACTTTGGTGGCTTTTATAATTTCTCTATTGTTTAATTTTTCTTATTTTTTCTATTTGCTTTTCATGATAGGGTTCTTCACCTTTTCCATTTACTATTATCCATACTTGAAAGTAAAAATTGTTCGTGCTCAAGCATCTTCTGAAATGGTGCATTGCATAACTTATATGGTAATTTCTCTTTCTCAAATTCCAAATCTTGAAAATGCGGTTATTTTGGCTTACAAAAACTTAAGAGGTCCGATAAAAGCAGATTTAGGAAAAGTTTTGTCTGATTTAGTTTCACAAAAAATATTTACTTTTGAAGAAGGTTTAAATGAAGTTGCTGATAAATGGTATGTGGAGGCTAGAGAGTTTAGTGAAGCACTAAAACTTCTAATAGCATATTCTAAAAACCCATATCAAGGAGAAAAATTGTTGGATGAAGCTACTAGTTTGGCCGTTGATGAAAGTTACCAAAGAATGGAAAAATATGCAAGGGAATTAAAGCTCCCAACAACAGCCATAATGGTTTTAGGTCTAATACTTCCAATTATTGGACTTACTCTTATTCCTTTACTCACAATTTTCTTACCAGAGCTTTTAAACATCATAGGTGTATTTTTTGTTTATGATGTTTTCTTACCAACAATTCTTCTCATTTTGATTATGTTTGTGATAAACGGAAGACCTCTTGTAACATCGCCAATAGAATTGGAGAGACAATTTTTAACATTCAATTTTTTGAATAAACAAGTGAATATTCTTCCTATACTTTTGATCTTGGGGCTGATAATATCAATGATGTTTATACCGAATATTTACTTTCATGTAAAAAATTTCCAGCTTTGTTCGGCTTGGATGAACGAGAAGTTTGAAGTTGAAAAAAAGCCAGAAGGTTTGAAAATGAATATTCAAGAATGTGAATTTCTTATAAATGATTTGACAACACCCGCACTTACAACTTCTCTATTTCTTATAACAATTGTGTCGCTCTTCACTTTACCTTTAATCCTCTACACGGGAAAAATAATGGAAAAAATGAAAAAAATAAGAAGAATTGAGTCTGAGTTAGATTCAATTTTGCTTCAAATTTCACATTCTTTAAAAATTGGAGTGCCTTTTGAAAGGTCAATACTTTCTCTTTCTACAAGATCAAAAATTTTTGAAATAGAAGAACTATTCAAAGATCTGAAAGAAAACATATTATTGGGCAGAAGTTTAAATTCAGCACTTTTCGACAAAAACACAGGAATTGTGAAAAAATACAATTCCGTGATGCTTACATCTGTTTTCAGAATAATAGCTGATATTTCTTCAAAAGGTTCTATATTTCTTTCTCAAGCTCTTGAGACAATTTCCAAGCATCTTAAAAAACTTTCTTTACTTCAAAACAAAATAGAAGATTTGATTGCAGACAATGTTTCTACAATCAAATTCATGTCATTTTTCTTGAACCCACTAGTCGCTGGTGTAGCAACAGCCTTAGGATTAATTATTATGGGAATTTTAATCTCATTTTCCGTAAGTTTAGGAAAGATTACGCCAACAGAAATTTCTGGTATTCCTTCAATTGGTTTTCCGATGCTTGAAGTTTGGAAGACTGCTAGAGTTTCTCCAGCTATTTTCCAACTTGTTATAGGTATCTATCTTATAGAAATTTCGATAATTTCAGGAATTTTGGTTGTTGGTCTTGAAACAGGTTTTGACTATGTTGTTTGGGTTAATTACATTTCTAAAATACTCTTAATTTCCACAATTATTTTTGTTATATTTTCAATTTCTATTTATGTTGCACTTTCAGGAATGATAATTAATATATTTCAAGTGATGTGAATGGAAGAAAGAGTACAAAAAATTGTATTGTCCTTGGTTGTAGGATTGATAATTTTTTTCATATTGGTGATGGTTGTGGTTAGGTATTTGTTAAAATTCCCTGTTGAGGTTGTATTCAAATGAAAGGGATAAATTTGCTAGACCACATTTATGTTATAATCTTTTTCTTGCTTGTTGCAATAGTTATAATAGGAATTTTAATCTTTTTTTCAAAAGGTTTTATGGAAGATTTGAAATCAGGAAAAATATATGATAGAATAGAAGAATTTTTGAAGAAAGTGATAGGAAAATGAAAGGTGCAATCGAATTAACTTTGAATTGGACCGTGATACTAATAGGCATAATTTTGACTATCGTTTTGGCAATAATCTTTCTTTCAATTTTCTTTCATTCCAATGTTTTTGGATGGACAAGCAAAGAGTTATGTCTTATGACTATAGGCAAACTTTTTGGAAAAGCAGAACTTTGTGAAGTATTTATTTAGGGACACGAAAAAAATTAATTATGGAATTAACGCTAAACACAATGGTAATTATAATTGTGGCAATAAGTGCACTTCTTTTAATGTTGTATTTTTATTGGAAGATTAAAGAATCGGGAACTTCTACCTTTGAGCAAATATTAAATATACCAGAATTTTTGAAGAAAATATTTGGTGGAAGTTGATGAGTGAAGATGAGTGGATCTTGATTCTTTCCATAATAATCCTAGCTATAATAATTTTTGTGATATTCTACATCATAAGAAATGTTGATTTAGTAAAATTGATTGCTAATATAAAGATACCAAAGCCGTGGAAATGATGAAAGGAATAAGTTTGCCTTTCAAATACTTGGTTTATGTCATCATGCTCATTTCTTTATTGTTGCTGACATTTTTTTTAGTTTTCTTTGCCAGAGAAAAATTTCTTAGTATTGTTAAGTTTATTTTTCCATAAAATCAAAATTATTTTATGGAAAAGCCGTTATCCATAATTCTCTTAATAATTTTGTCATTCGTATTACTCTTTGCAGTCATGGTAATTTTGCAAATGATGAAAAGTGGTGCCAACGAGCCAACTATAAGATTAAATCAAGCTTGTTTAGAGCTCATAAAAAAAGGTTGTGATGATAATCTTGTTGTTATTGACTCAAAGAGTTTTGATGAGATTTGTGATCAAAATGGTATGAAACTAGAAAACTGTAAAAAATATTGTGGGTGTTAATTTTGAATGAGTATACTTTAAGATTTTTGGTTGTTGGTGGAGTAATTGCTGTGTTGGTAGGATTCGGTTTGTGGTGGTTTTTTATCCACAATTCTAGTGATAAAATTGCGGAACAAAATGCTTATAATTTTTATAAAAGTGTGGAATATGTTTGTGAAACTGGAGAAGAAAAAACATTGAAATTTGAGTTAGAACAAAATAGAATTGCAAGTCTAAAGGATGAAATAGAAAATGGAATAAACTGGGTTAAGAAAAAAATTGGTTTAGGTGGGCCAGAACTTGAAATTCCTGTACAATTATTCAATGATCCTTATTATAAAGTTTATTGGGAATATTTTCCTCCAGAACCACCATATCAATTTGGTCAAGGTGTTCTGGAAACAGCAGCTTCAGTCTTCATCCCCTGGTCGGAGGATTTGCCATGGAGCTCTAATTTTTTGTTGACAGTTACTTTGGACTCTGTGTTTTTGGGTATGGATATATTTGGCCTAGAAACTGCTGCAGAGGCTGGAAAAGAAGGTACGATAACGGTTGGAAGAAAAATTGCTAATAAAATTAGGGATAAAATAGAGTCAATTTCACCAGAAACTTTTGCTAAATTGAAGAGAGCATGGAATGCCCTAGAAAACGGTGCAGATGATGTGATAGAGAATATGGGAAAATTAAAGAGGGGTGTGATAAAAGCAGGAAAATTTGTAGTGAGAGAAGGAAAATTCATAGGAAAAGTCACAGCCGGCTATACTCTATTATGTTTGGCAATGCAAGATAAAACTCTAGGCGATTGTTTGAAGGAGGGAGTAATTGTTGGAATTGGGGCAGATGTGACTAAAATTATTCTGCAAAAATTTGTCATACCAAAAGTTCAGAACTATTTGAAAACTAAGATAGCTCAAGCCAAAAGAAGATTTTCAATAAAAATGGATGATTTGAAAGATAAAATTTCCAGTTATTTTAAAGAAGAAGTGGAAGAGAGCGACGAACTTGCAGAACTTTGGAAAAAGAAAGGATGGGAATATGATTCTTCTCTCAAACATTGGAGAATAGCAAAAGATTTTGGTGATGAGGCAGTAGAAAATGTGATAAATCCACTAGAAGAATATGCCCGTGAAAATGGATGGCCAGACAGAATAGATGATATTTTTGTTCCAGTTTATGAGGTAGACGAATATGGAAGAGTAAAGGGGATAAAAGAAGTTATTCTTGATGAAGATCCGTTTTTTGAAAGAATTAAGAAGAAAATAGTCTTACCATTTGAAGAAAAGATAGCTAGATTAGAAGAGACAGTAATGAGTGATAGGGTTTTGGATTCTGATTCTTTTTCAAAACTGAGTGAAAGCATGAAAAGATACTTTGAAGAGAATCCTGAGGATGCTGTAGAATTTCTTAAGCGTGCAGGGGTTAAAGTTACTAATGAGGATGAGGCATTGAGATTAATCTCAATTAAAATAACGAAATTGCAAAAAGAGGCAGATGAAGGTATATTTTTTACTGTCATAGAGAGAGGATCAAAAATGGAAAAACTAGTTAATAACATCGATGAGAGATTGTATGAGTTGTTTATGGAAGGTAAAGACATTTCTGAAGAAACAATCTTGTATGAAACTCAAGATATCGTGAGAAGGTATTTAAAGGAAGATGTTATAAAAAGTTCATCTGAATCTAAAAATTTGTGGAATTTACTGAATGGTAAAAGATTGAGACTAAAAGAAGATGCAGAAATCTTTTCTAGAGGAACTTTAGGCTATGCTATTCTTAGAATTCAGGATCTTTACACTCCTCTAGGAGCAACCTACTGGGATAGGTATTTCTCTTACTATGGCTATCCTTCTAAAGAGAAACCACCAGAAGGCTATTGTCAAACATCATGTCAAGATGGTGCAATTTGTATTCAGCTTGGAGCTTGTGTGAGAGCTTATCCATTACCAGAGGCATGTCAAGCCAAAGGCATAGATTCAATTAAATTGAAGAGAAACAGTATAGTTGCTCCAGATCCAAGATTTTATTTAGTAAGTCCATGTTATTCAGAGCTTAAAATTTATCAACAAGGAGATACAATATATGTTGAACCTTACATGCCTTTATCTTACAGCAAAAAGAATTACTGCTATGCAACAGCAGGTTTGGTTAACTGGTATGTTGGTTTAGAAGCAGGAGAATATGTTGCTAAATGTGTTTCTGCAGCACTTTGTGCTGTGGCAACGGCGGGTGCTGGGGTCTTAGATGCAGTAGCAGCATGTTTTGGATTTGGTCAAAAGTTCACTGGTGCTTGTTCAGTAGTTTCAGAGTTCGTTGGATTAATTATAGATGTTTATAGAGAGACACAGCTTATTTATCCAGATGTTTATAAAAACCGCCCAGACTTAATAGATTTTAAGATTCCAGCTCTAAATTAAATTATGAAAGGCTCCCTGCTCGTTACATTTTTACAATTTTTTGCTGATTTAGTTATAGTTTTACTGATAATCTATTCTTCTTATATAATCGGATTATCCATCTTTAGAAGAAACTGGGTAAACACTAAACTTTTTTCAGAAACAGTAGCTAGCATAATTTCCTCGATATCTTCATCTAATTTTGACATATCTTCAAGAATTTTTGTAGGTAAATCGTGTGATGTTAAGATTCTGAATGACAAAGTAATTGTAAAAATAGGAAACGATGTTTATTCACATGAAATCATAGCACCAAATTATATTAAAATTAAGGATAGCAACTCCACTTGCTTGGACAATTCCATAACTATTAAGAAAATAGGAGAAGAGGTTTGGATAGAATGAAGGGACAAGTTTGGATAATATCAGAAAACATGATAGATATACTGAAAAATATTATAGTTATAGCAGTTCTTCTGGGTTTGTTTCTCCTTTTTGCAATTTACAATATAAAAATAAATGAAACAACCGAAGAAAGGAAAATATTTGATGCAGTCAATTCAATCATCGGGAACAAATGCTTAATTTATGAAGATGAAAGCGGAAATTTTTACAGAAGTATATTTGATGAGGAAAAATTAAATCAAGATAATGTTTGTTTAAATTCAAATGAATTTGAGATAGAGGTTTCAGATTTTGAAAATACTTGGAGGCTAGGTAGTTCTCAACACAAAAAAAGCTTCACTCTCCCAATCACCATTTATTCAAAAGAAAAATTTAAGTTTGGAAAAATGGTGATAAGCTATTAAAGGCTTACTTTTACCCAAAATTTTCAACTTAATGATTTTTTTGGTAACTTTCATAATTTTTGCCAGTATTTTGTTTTTCATTATGTCTTTTCTCAACATAAAGATAGGGGTTGAGATAACTTATAGACCAATTTATAACCCATTGAAATCACAGATGCTATCAATAGCTATAGCTCAATCTGAGATGAGCGAAATGGTTTTAAGTTACTTGGAGGGAAAAATTGATAAGAGCACTATAGAGGCTAAGATAAGTCAAGTGTTGCCTACCTACAAAATTCTGGTTGGAGATAAAGAAATAGGAAATCCAAAAATTTCTGGTGAGAAAACTACAATCGAAACATTTGCTAATAATAAAAAAATTAAAGTAGAGGTAGTGGTATGAAGGGTTTGGTGGGCTATATATTGGCGATTTTAATAACAGTTTGCCTAACTGTTGCAGCATTCTATTTTTTAGGTCAACTATTAAGTAGAGAAATCGAAATTTCTGCAATTTCACGAAAATATTCTTCTATCATTAACGAGGCGGAATATTCACAATTCTATTTCAGAAAATATTTTGAGAACAAAGTTTTAGAAAAAAGAACCAAAGGAATTCCTTATGAATCCATAGCAAAAGAAATTCCAAAAACAATTTCTCTTACCTTTGATAATTCAGAATCAATTTTTAAACTTGTAGAGGCATATGAAGATTCAGGATTTTTAATTGTAAAGGGCAAGATATTTTACAACTACAAAGACCTGAGAATTGAAGTAAATTTATCAAAAGATGTGACATTTAAGCTTTCTAGTTAAACAGCTGAACAACCGTTTTGGACAATTTTTGCGCTTTTAATTGGGGTTCAGGAACCTTGATGGTAAAAAAAGCAACTTTTAAATTTCGATAAATTTAAAATTTATTTAATGGCAGAACAAACTTTTTGGATAATTGCAGCACTTGTAATAATCATAGTGGTGGCAGTAGCTCTTGTTGCCTTGTTTGGTGGTCAGTTTGGGCCATTCAAGACATGGACATTCAAAATAACAGGACATCAAGAATTGTGTAGGCAAATGAATGGAAGAGGTTGTATAAACACTTATATGCCAACACTTGAATATGAAAAAAGTGGAATTTTGTACGATCAGATAGGGCAAAGATTGCCGGATCCAAATAACAGAGAATCTGAGATAAACAGAGCAACTTTTGGCGAAGTTTGTAGCTTTTTTGGTTATAAGAACTTTGACGATTGTCTTAAAAGCTGCAATTGTCAAAGTTCTTATTAGCTAACCACATACAAGCTTTCTTCTATTGATCTTCTGCTGAGGAAATATATTTTTATTTCTAAGACAAGCTTCTTAAAAGCTTGCTCAATCTTTTCATCCTTTCCTTTAAATTCACATATCTTCAGTTTCTTTGCACTTTCAGACTCACAATTTATGTTTATATATTCTTGTCTTTCCCTATCTTCAACTTTTATCTTTGGGGCAGCAAATTCGTGTAAAAACAGATAGTCCTCAGGTAAAGAAACAACATAAGATAAACTAGAGGTATAATTTTCTTCTAAAGTTATTGTTTCTATGGTTTCTTTACCATGAGAAATTGTTATAACTCTTGTTTCAATCGGGAAAATTTTCACTTCTTTAAGTTCGAGATATTCTGAAAATTTTTTGATTCCAAGATAAACAGAGAATTTTTCATCTTTAACCAAATTTATTGGATTTGGTCTTAGGTCTGGCGAGATTTTAAGAGACGAAGAATCTGAAATTTTACAATAAGGATAGCCGGTATTCAAATACAAATCACAAAGACTTTTTATCACACCACTATACTCCACTTCTATTCTCAAAACAGTTTTTGTTGAATTTAGAAGTTTCTGTTCCTCTCCACTAAAAGGGATTTTTATGTTTAGTTTTTTCTCTTCCCCTTGATTCATTTCAAATTCCAGACAATCAGCATCTATCGAAGAAATCGAATTTAAGTGTTTGACAATAATACTTGGACAAATCCTTGTTTTAATTTTTTCGTCAAACAAATTTTTTATATTAAAAGGAAATTCAAAATAACCCTTTTTTACATCCAAGAATCTTGTGGGAAGTCCTTCTTTACTTTCAGTCCCAATAAAGAAATTTACATCGACAAAATTTGGTATGTTAGGGGTATAAGCTTCAACAAATACTTTAGTGCTAAAGCTTTGATAAACAAAATAACCCACAACCACAACAACAGCTATTAGACAAATACCAATCAGAGCAAGAGCAATGCCTTTCATAAAAAAGAGTTAGATTTACAAATTTAAAAAACAAGATTAAACAACTTCAATTTTTGTCTTAGCTTTATCAAGATAAGTGTAACTTATAGTAAAGTTTATTGAAAAGTCGGTATAATTTTTGATATCATCTTTTGTTATTACAAGCCTACATACAATACTTTTGCTTTTGTTAGAAAGTTTTACAAGCTCACCATCATCAAAATCACATTGTAGAGTTGAATTACTGTTGAACTCGAACCTCACATATTCTTTATATCTTTCTGGTGGAGGATAATTACTTATATCACTATATACTTCACCTGAACCAACATTTTTTATTTCTAAAACAAAAGGCAAAGTTTCTCTGTAACGAGTTAGGATAAAAGGTTGTTTAAGGTTTATTTGCACACCTACCGGTGTATTCTTACTCATCATTGAAGACAATAGGGCAGATTTTTCTTTAATTTTATTTCTTTCTTCTTGATTAAGAGTATTTAAATATTCA
>JAWBTN010000035.1:0-9414 GCA_039000415.1 Candidatus Aenigmatarchaeota archaeon
CTATAAATCTCAAAAGTTTCTCCTATCATTTTTTCTAAAGTAAAATATTTTAAAACTCTTTTTCTTGCGTTTATTCCCATTTTCTTTCTTAATTCTTTGTTTTCTAAAAGAAAGAGAATAGCCTTCGCTAAAGCTCGAGAGTTTTTTGGCTCTTGGTAAATGAAAAATTTTTATTCCATCTATTACATAAACTTCGTGCTTTAACTTACTCCCCTCTTTTGTTAAGGTGTATGAATAGTTCTCTATTCCGCCTTCTTCTTGATAAAAGTATTTGTGTAAGTGTAGAAGTTTCATAAATTAAATTTTTATTCAGTTAAAGATTATAATATGCGTTCAAACAAAATTAAGAAACTAAGAATTTTGAATGTTGGTTGTGGTAATGAAACTTATGGAACGCATTTTGTTGATTTGTATCCTTCGAGAAAAGAAGTTATAAAGTGCGATGTAAACAAACAAAAGCTTCCTTTTCCCTCTAATTTTTTTGACATAGTTTATTCTAAAAATTTGTTTGAACATCTAACCAATCCTGAATTTGCTTTAAGAGAAATGAAAAGGGTCTTAAAACCAAAAGGAAAACTTATTTTAATAACAGATTATGCCCACTCCTGGAATTTTGCTGTAGGAAGAACACATTTAGGTGGTTATGAAAAGGGATGTAAAAGGGAGGACAGACATTATTTACTTGTAAACGAATGGCATTTAAAGAATTGGTTTGAAAAAGTCGGACTGGTGCCAATAAAGACTGAATTTATTGAGGACGATTACATTGGAAACTACCTCATAAAAAAATTATTTAAAAAAATGATCAACAAACTACTGCAAAATACACCATTTAAAAGAATGGGTTATATGAGAATTAAAATGATTGGTAAAAAACTATGATAAAAATTAATTATCATCTATATAATATTAATGAAAATTTGTTATGTCCTTGCTGGAAAAGATGTCAAAAGTTTAAAAGGAATCGGAAGATATGCAAATGAATTAATAACAGAAATTAGTAAGAAGGCCGAAGTTAAAATACTTAATTTAGGAAAGAGGAAAAGAATTAACTCAATTTTTCTTCTCCCTTTTAAGTTAAAAAATTACAAATGTGATTGTTATCATGCTCTTGTTCCAGATGTTGCGACAACCTTAGTTTTATTGAAGAAAAATACTGTAGTAACTTTTCACGATTTAATTCCTTATTACGCTTTAAAGACTAAAATGTTTAAACCACTAACTAAAATTTTCGGTCAAATATGGATAAAAGTATCCTGGAAAAACGTTGCTGAAAAAAGTAAGGAAATAATAGTACCTTCAACTCAAACAAAAAATGAGCTCGAAGAAATAGGAATAGAACCTTCAAAGATAAATGTTATTCCTGAAGGTGTGTCAACTTTTTTCAAACCACTTAATTTAGAAAAGAAATACATCTTGTTTTTTTCCAACTTTTCTTACAGAAAAAGAGTTGATCTAGCTGTAGAAGCTTATAAAAAATTTATGAAAATGGTCGATAAACCGCCAAAACTGGTTCTAGCTGGAGGTTATACACGAAGCATTTACCAACAGCAAATCAAAATTGAACCATTAATAAAAGAAATAAAGGATAATGTGATTGTCAAGAGTCAGATAAGTGACGAAGAAGCGTTAAGACTTTATAACCAATCTTATTGTTTGATATTTACCTCTGAGTATGAAGGTTTTGGTCTACCAGTTTTAGAGGCTTCTAGGTGCAAAACAGTACCTATAGTGAGAAGAGAAGCTAAAATACCTGCTGAGATAAAAGAAAACTCTTTAGTTGTTTCCACAAATGAGTTATCTAACGCAATTTACGATGTAGTAACAAACAAAAAGAAAAGGGAAAAATTAGCAAAAAGGTTTTTCAAAAGAAGTTTGAGGTTTAGTTGGGACAAAACTTCAAAAGCTACATTGAAAGTTTATGAAAAGGTGATGCTTTGAATTTTAATAGATTTATCAATTTCAAAAAAATAACAAGAATGAAAAATTACGAGTGGTTACTATGTATCTTCAAAATTTGTTTGCTTTATCTTCCTACCTTTCTTTTTCCTAAAAGAAATTGGAAAAATCCCAGATTTATTATAAAAGCAGAAGAGAGTTCTAGAAATGGTAGAACAAAAATTGGGGTTAAATACTTATAATTTTTCCATATTTTGATTCCATCAAAAAATCCTCTTAATAAAGGGAAGGAACAGAAAAAAAGGAATAGACTAACAAATTTTATAGAAAATACAATTAAAATCAAGCTTGGAATTAAAGAAATCGAGATTAAGTAGTACCCTAATACTCCAAAATCTTTTGGATTTTTGTATAAATATCTTGGTATGCTTCTACCATACCATAAATAACGACGGAAAAACTCATGAAAATCATTAAATGCATAAGCGCTCCATTTAACTAGTGTTTTTGTTTTAATTACTTGGAATTTTTCTTTAATTCTTTTAAATAAATCTCTGTCTTCTCCAAAACCTAGTCTAGGATTAAAAAACCCGACTCTTTTATAAATACCTTTTCTGAATGCTATTAGTTCAAATTTTTCGTGAGACAAAAGTCTATAAAATGAAATTTTAGAAAGTAAAGAAGGAAATCTTCTTATTATAAATGGTCTTGAAACGAAGCAGATCACATCGGCTTTTGGATTCTTATCAAATTCTTTGATTATTTTTTCAATGTATTGTTTTTCAAAAATAAAATCTACTCCAGAAAAAAGAATTATATCGCCTTTTGCTTTTCTCCAACCAATATTCATAGCATTTGCAGGTGATCTTACTTCTCCTTTTTCGAAGTATAGCTTAATGTTTTTGAATTTTTTTAAATACTTTTTAACTATCTTAAGAGTGTTATCGGTAGAGCCACCGTCAACTATTATTATTTCAGGCTTGACTGTTTGTGAAAGGAGTTGTCTTATGATATTTTCTATCTTTTTTTCTTCGTTCAAAACCGGGATCACGACTGATGCTTTTGCCATAAAAATAAATAAGTAGAAGAGGAATAAAAGGATAAAAAATTAACTTTATTCTTATTAATTATGAAAAAATTGAAATACTCTAAGATAGTTGATGTAATTGTTGGAGAAAAAACAGAAATAAGAGATCATGTCAATCTTTACAAATGCAAAATTGGAAATAATTGTATTATACATCCTTTTGTAGAAATAGAAGAAGGTGTAATAATAGGAAATAATTGTAAAATACATCCTTTTGTTTACATCCCAACCGGAGTTATAATTGAAGATGATGTTTTCATCGGTTCACATGTATGCTTTACGAACGATAAGTACCCTAGGGCAACAAACCCTGATGGAAGTATAAAAAGTAAAAATGACTGGAAACTTTTGAAAACATTGGTAAAAAAGGGTGCGTCTATAGGTTCTGGTTCTGTAATAGGACCTGGAGTTACAATTGGTGAATATGCAATGGTTGGCATGGGATCGGTTGTAACAAGAGATGTGCCACCTTACAAACTTGTTATGGGTAATCCTGCAAGAGAAGTTGGGGATGTTTTTGATAAAGAAGAAATAATGAAATATAAGATGAGAAAATGAGGATACCTCTTTGCAAACCAGAAGTAAACGAAGAAATGAAAAAAGCTGTGATTGAAACCTTGGAGAAAGATAGATTTGTTTTAGGTGAAAATGTAAAAAAATTCGAAGAAGAGTTTGCAAATTATATCGGCACAAAATACGCTGTAGCTGTAAGTTCTGGTACTGCTGCCCTTCAAATAGCTCTTCAGTCACTTGAACTTGAAAAAAATGAAAAAGTAGTTACTTCTTCTAATTCTTTTATTTCAACAGCAAATGCAATTTTATTCGCAAATTATCTGCCTTGTTTTGCAGATATTTATGAAGACGATGGAACAATCGATGTAAAAACTGTAAAAGAAGAAAAAGCCAAAGTCGTATTGCCTGTCCACATATATGGAAGAGTATGTAATATGGATGAAATATTTTCATTTTTTCCTGATGCAGTAATAGTTGAAGATGCCTGCCAAGCTCATGGTGCAAAGTACAAAAATAGAAAAGCCGGGTCCTTAGGTGAAATTGGTTGCTTTTCATTTTATTCCTCCAAAAATATGACAGTGTGTGGAGATGGTGGAATGATAACCACAAACAACGAAAAAATAGCAGAAATTGCTAAAAGTCTCAGAGATTGTGGAAGGAAAAGCAAGTATGTCCATGATAGGTTAGGTGGAAATTATCGGCTTAACAGTATCAATGCATCTATAGGTAGGGTTCAACTCAAATATTTAGATGAATGGAACGAAAAAAGAAGAAAAGTTGCTAAAATTTATAGAGAACTGTTACCAGAAAATATTTTAATTCCTGAAAAAGATTATAGCTATGATGTTTATCATCTTTTTGTTGTGAAATTAAAAAAAAGAGATTACATTGCTGCATACCTAGATAAAAATGGAATAGAAACCGGTGTTCATTATCCAATACCTATTCATCTTCAACCAATTTATAAAAAGCTTTTTGGATATAAAAAAGGGGTTTTACCAAAGACAGAAAGATTTAGTAAAATGATTCTTTCCTTGCCTATTTATCCTAGTATGAAAGATGAAGAAGTTAAGTTTGTATGTGAAAAGCTTTTAAAGGTATTAAGATGAAGATTGGGGTTATCGGCGTTGGTTATTGGGGTAAAAAACATGTAGAAGAATACAAAGCTTTGGGCATAAATGATTTAATAGTAGCAGATTTGAAGGAAGAGAATCTCTTATTTTGTGAAGAGAAGTATAAAACACAAGTAACAAAAGATTATAGGAAAATTTTAAAAGATCCAGAGGTAATTGCTGTTAGCATCTGTACACCAAACGAAACCCATTATAGACTTACTCAAGAAGCGCTATATTATGATAAACATGTGCTGGTAGAAAAACCTATGACTTTAAGATATTCGCATGCTTTGGATCTAGTAGAGCTTGCAAAAGAAAGAAACAAAGTATTAGTTGTTGGGCATATTTATAGATTCAACAACGCTTTAAAGAAAGTAAAATCAATGCTCAAAGAAAAAGAACTAGGTAAAGATATTTATACAATCAAATTGACATGGACTAACTTAGAACCGGTCTGGAACAGAGATATATTGTTTGATTTAGCGCCTCATCCAATTGATATAATTGATTATCTTTTTGAAGAAAATTTAGACCAAATTCGATGTGTAGGGGCTTCTTACAGAAAACCTGAAGGTGAGGAAGTAGCTTATTTGACAGGAAAAATTGGTAAGACCATTGTAGCATTAGAAATGAGTTGGTTATTACCAAAGAAGAGAAGAGAGCTTGAAATTGTTGGTTCTGAGAAAACCGTTTTTGTCGATTGTCTTGCACAAGATGTAACAACATATGATTACTTAAAAGGAACTACAGAAAAAATTCCCGTAGTTAGGAATAACACACTAAGAGATGAGTTAAAATTTTTTATCAAGTGTGTTAATGAAAATAATAGAAACGCTATTAATAGTGCTGAAGTTGGAGCAAAAGTTGTCAAAATTCTGGAAATTGCACAAAAATCTATGAGGGTTAGAAAGTTGAGGAAAAAGGAATGAAAGAAGTTGGGCATAAGATAAACATACATCAGTATTAGAAAAATTGGATTGAAAATTAAAATTAATAACTCATATTTCTAGTGAAAGTTCAAAGCTTAACTAATCTGTAAACTTCAAAGTAATTCCCATTTGAATATTTATAACTACATTCTTCGTAACCTCAACATCATTTTTAATCTTTTTATTCCCATAAAATTATAAAAAACACAACTAATAATAATTAGCTTAAAAAGATGATCTAAATGAAAAATATCAGCATAGGTATTTTAAACTTGGCTTTTTTACATCCTATCGTTGGTGCAGCACAATATGCAAGAAATGTCGTAAAAAATATAAAGAAATATCCTATCTCTATTTATTCTTTTGAAAATGAAGGGATTTCTGAATTAAAAAATTGTAAAAATTTAGAATTTTTTCTTGTAAAGAAACCGCCCAAAAATTTAGTAGCTATTAAAATTTTGGCACAGTTATTTGAAAAAATGAAGAAAAATCATAATGTGTTAATTTTAGCTGCTGGAATAGAAGTTATAATTGGTATTTTGTACAAATATTTAAAAAATCCTAAAGTGAAATTGATTGTCCAATTTCACCATATTTCTAATTTGAATTTTTTTGAATTACTTAAAGAACATAAATTTTTTGGTATTTTTGAGTATCTCTCATTTCTATTAATGAAAAAATGTGATGCAATAATAACTCCATCAGAAACATGGCAAAAAATACTCAAAGTGAAATTAAATTACAAAAAAAATATGTGTATTGCTTATAATTCAGTCGAACCTGTTAAAAAAGGCAATTTAAAAATTAAACTTAGCAAACCGATAATTTATACAGGTCTATGTCAACCAAAACATAACATTGAGCTGATTATAAAAGCCTTACCGCTAATAAAAGAAAAATTCCCAGGTGTGACACTGTTGCTTACTGGTAGAAGAAATGAGAAATATTATAAAAAGTTAATTGATTTAGCAAAATACTTAAAAGTTGAAAAAAATATCAAGTATTTAGGTATTTTAAAAGAAAACGATTTAAGAAATGTTTATGAGGCATCTGATGTAGTGGTTTTTGTACCGAAAGAACCTTACGGCTGGTCTATAGTATTGTTAAAAGGTATTCTTTATAAAAAACCGTGTATAGCATTAAACATAGGCTCATTACCTGAACTGATTAAGAGATATGATGGGATTATTATAAATGAATCTCCATTAGAACTAGCAAGAGCTGTTGAAAATATTTTATCGAACAAAACATATGCTCGTAAAATCGTCACTAATGCTTATAAAAGACTTAGAAAGGATACTTGGAAAGCTGCTGCAAACATTCATATAAAATGTATTGAAAAACTTATGAAAAAGCCATTTCGTTTATAGCCCAAAAATAAATTTGTTAGTTTTGCTATTTAATTTTTAACTCTAGAAGAGTCTTTAAGTTTTTCCTCAATAAAATTTATAATAACATCTGCTATATATTCTCTTTCAACTTTTCCTATGCCTTGATGGTTCCCGAACCAGAAAGAATTTTCCATTATATAATTAGCGTTCTTCAAACTACTAACAATTTTATGTGGAATTAAGTTTATTACTGGTTGTTGTGTTATATTTGGTATTTGTATAGGCCTTGTTTCGATTCCTTTTTCTTCTAAATATTTTACCATTTCATCTCTGCTAAACGGTGCTTGGGGTTTTACAGTTATGGGGTATCCAAACCACACATGTCTTGTTTTTGGTCTTTCTTTTTGGGTGATGATGTAGTCACTATAAGGTTCGAACTTTTTATTCCAATACTTTGCATTTTTTCTTCTAATTTTAATAAATTTTTCCAATTTTTTAATTTGATGAATACCCATAGCCCCTTGGATTTCTGTTGGTCGGAAATTAAACCCAACATTAATAAACAAAAATCTCTTGTCTATATTGCTATACTTTTTTGCATACTCTTCAAACTTTCTCGTATGTCTCGCCCACCCAAAAACTCTTAATGCTCTTGCCAACTCGTCATACTCTTCGTTATTTGTAACAATCATTCCACCTTCAATGGTCGTTATATGATGTGAAAAAAAGAAACTAAATGTTCCCATATCTCCAAATGTTCCAACTTTTTTACCATTAACTTCAGCACCATGTGCCTCACATGCATCTTCGATAACCCTTAAATTATACTTCTCAGCAATTTCCATTATTTCAACTATTTCACATGGGTTACCTAATAAATGCACTGGTATAATTGCCTTTGTTTTTGGAGTGATGGCAGTTTTAATCTCATCCACTTTGATATTGAAAGTCTCTAGATCTACATCGACCAAAACAGGTGTGCAATTCACATTCACTATCGGATAAACAGTTGTTGCCCATGTTGTTGCTGGTGTTATAATTTCTGACCCTGGAGGTATGGAGCTCTTAAATGCTGGATTTGTAAGTATTGAAAGTGAAATTAAATTAGCAGAAGAACCAGAATTTACCATAATAGCATACTTTATGCCTAAATACTCAGCAAAAAGTTGCTCGAAATTTTTAACTTTTTCACCCATTGTTACCCATGTAGAAAGTAAGGAATCTAAAATTTCACATACTTCTTCATACCCATAAGACGGAACTTGAAGAGGTATTCTTGTCTTACCAGGAACGAACTCATATTTTCGCAAGGAGTAAAACTCTTTTACCAACCTTTTTATATTTTTAATTATTTCTTCTCGACTTCTCATACACTAACCTTAGTAACTATTATAACTATTAAAATTGTTCCTATACCATTCTACCGTTCTTCTTAATCCCTCCTCAAATTCAATTTTTGGCTTCCAATTAAGAATTCTCTTTGCTTTATTATTATTACATAACATTCTCAACGGACCTGTAACTTCTCTATTCAGAACACATAGTTCTACATTCAGTTGAGATGAAACCAATCTTGCAATATCCCCAACACATAGTTCTTTACCATATCCCAAATTAATAGGTCCACCCACAAAATCAGAATCTATCGCTTTAATTAATGCTTCCACAACATCATCGATAAAAATAAAATCTCTAGTTGGTTTATCCGACCATATTTCGATCTTTTTATTCTTAAGTGCTTGTATTATTATTGAAGGGATAAAAAAATTTGGTCTTTGTCTTGGCCCAAATGCATTAAATAAACGAAAATAAATTACATTTAAATTAAATTTTCTTATAAAAAAATCGCATAAAATTTCTCCTATTCTTTTTGAAAGTGTATAATAGTTATAGACATTTATAGGGTGATTTTCATCTACGGGAAGATATTGAGGTTCGCCATATAAGTGAGCAGAAGATATAAAAATAACCTTTTTAACCCCATTTTTTAAAGAAGAAAAAAGAACATTAAAAGTTCCGTCTACATTAGATTTAAAGGTTTCTTTAACATACTCGTCACATAGTCTTGGATCTGAAATAGCAGCTAAGTGAAAAATCACATCCCTATCTTTAACATACTGACATACATGATTAGAAACTATATCAATATTAAACAACTTTATTCCGTTTCTAACTTGGCTTAAATTTTTTTCGAAACCGGAGCTGAAATTATCAATAACAGTAACATCGTGACCCAGTTCTACTAATTTTTCAACTAAATGAGAACCAATAAAACCGGCGCCACCAGTAACTAGAATTTTCATAAAAATAACTATAACTTAACCTTAATAAATATTACTATGAATCTCAAAAACACAAACAAAATATTAAATTATTTGATAGGAAAGAAAATAAAATCAATTAATACTAAAACTAAAATTTTCTTGATACTTTTAATAATTTTTTACTCAGTTTTTTTGTTTTACTTAGCTGAAAAAACAAGTGTAGAGTTTGACGAAACAACTCATTCCTTGCTTGCAGTGTTTTATAAAGATTTAATA
>JAWBTN010000036.1:0-9346 GCA_039000415.1 Candidatus Aenigmatarchaeota archaeon
ATATTTAGAAGGCTTGAAAAGAGAAGAGAAGGAAAAAATAAAAAGCCAATCAGCTCTTTTATCTTTAACTTCAAGCAAAAACACTCCTGTAAGCTTAACTGTTTCTCTTAACCAACCTTTCATTTTAACTCAAAGCTATCAAAAGTTTCCTTTTACAGTAGAAATTAAAAATTTAGGCAAAGGGACTATTTACACCGATTACTCAACTTATCCGCCCAGAGAAAAGAATAAAGATAAACTAAGGTTCAATTTCCAAACTAATGCAACGCTTGATTGTGATTTTGAAGATGATTCTTTAATTGAAGTTGATAAAAGTAAAACATTTGTTTGCAGGATTTTAGCAAGAAATGTAGAAAAATTTGAAGATTTCTACATAGATTTTTCTTTAACTTATTATTACCTTGATAAAGCTTCCACAAAAATTGAAGTTAAATAATTTTTTGTTTTTTAAATTTGTAAAACCAATCTCATTTTATGAAAGGTAATGCCATGGTTATACTTGCTATTTGTCTGATAGTTGTAATTGCTGTGATTAGTTATTTGATTTACGAAAGTTTTAGGACTAAAGTTATTATTGAGACTCAAAAACCAAATATACCGAGCTTTGTTGATATTAATTTCTTTTTTGGAACTGAAGATAAAGAAGAGTTACCAACAAAATTCTTAGATGTGAAAAAAGGATATTTTGAATTTCCTTTTAATGTGAAAAATTTGTTTGATGAAAAGGTTAGAATAAAAATTTGTCCTAAAATTGTTGTAAAATTTTTGGATTCAGAGTCTTTGATAGAAATTGAATGCCTAGAATTTGAATTGAACGCTAGGGAAGAGAAAAAAATTAACATAAAAATCCCACTTTCAATAAAGGAAGAAGAGCTTTTAAATTCAATGAAAACAGTTTTAAGAGTAGAAGTAGAATATAGGGGGGTAATAAAGAGTCTTTGTGATTTGTATTTAATGAGCGGATATCCTTACTGTGAAACCTCTAATTCTTTTTCTCTTAAAATTTCGCCAGATTTAAGACCCAACCCAATAAATTTGGTTAAAGACGAGAAATTTTCTGTTTATTTAGGAATTAAAAAATTCTCTGAATTTCTTGAAATTGAAAGGATAGAAATCTTCCCGATTGAAACTAGAGTTAGAATAATTTCTTATGGTAAAGAAACGATAGAGACAATAACTTTAGAAGAAAACTACACTTCTGAATTATCGTATGTTGTTTCTTTACCTCAAGACTACATTTTTTTACATGAGTTCGGATCTCCAAAAATAAAAGTTGAGGAGAAAGAAAAAAAAGAATACATAAAAATAAATTGTGAAACAGAAGTTGCAAAGAAACTTAAGATTTGTGAACTTAAAGAAAAAGATGAAAGAGTACAACAAGTTTTCAGAAGGCTTCCCTTAGAAATAAAGGTGTATTTTTTAAGCAAAAGATTGATAGAGGAAAGTTTATATGTAGTTAGATAACAGTTAGACAATTGCAACTCTTTAGGCATTCCTCAAAATTCCTATATCCCAAGAAATTGCAAACTTCGCCAAAGGTTGCATAACCTGGCAACCTTTGACCTATTTGGTCGTATTTGATTCCACTTCTTTCATGTTCAAGTGTTGGCATATAAGAATTTATACACCCTTTTGTATTTAATTGCCTACATAGTTCTTGATGACCTGTTGTCTTGAATACCCAGCTTTTAAATAGTCCAAATTGACCGCCGAATAGAACAATAAGAGCTATCGCCACAACTATGATTATTACAAGCACTGCAATTATCCAAAAAGTTTGCTCGGCCATAATTAAATTTAAATTTGTCGAAATTTAAAGCTTTTTATTAAGAAGGTTAAATTGGGATGTTGAATTTCACTTTTTTCGATAAACTTATTTCATTTTCAGAATCTTTGTAATTATACCTTATTCTTCCTTCAACTACAAAAAACCCATTTTCTTGATAAGTATTCAACAATTCGAAACGAGAATTGGAATTTCTCACAATCGTTCCTGGTATCTCTTTTGTTATGGCTTCGTAGGAAGCGCCTCTTAATCTGTCTTCATAATATTTACCTTCTAAATATTTCTTGAAATAGAATTGAGAATATTCTGCTTCATTTATAATTGTAGAATATTTCTTTGATATTGAGGAAATTTCTATCTCAGCGTCAAGCAACTTTCCTAAAAAATAAAAACCAACAACTGTTAAAATACAAGTAATTAACATTGCAAGAATGTAGCCTATTATTCCTTTCATGTTATAACCTCTATTTTTATCTTTTTGTTGCCTTCTATAAATTCAAGAGATGTTTTATCTTCAGAAACAAGCCTAGGGTTTCCTAGTGTCTTGCCACCCACTATAATTTTATAAGAAGGTATAACTTTATTTATTCCAGATTCTATCTCAGTTTTATCAATTTTACCTTCTAAATAATCTAAAATTTTCTTGCTCATCTCAGATTGTGCTATAGTTATGGAAAGCATTTGAGATTTAAGTGGGTTGTAAATTGGTTTGTAGATTATGTCGACTTCTATCTTTATATTTAAGAAGGACATGATAACAAACAAAATGGAAGCAAATATTACAAAAATCACTAAAAAAATCACAAAGTTGAAGATTTTTGGCAAGAGTTGTCCTTTAATAGCTTATCACCATTTTCCCAAATTTGAATTTTCCATCCGAATAAATTGTAACTGGGAGCACAAACTGAACTCTCTTTTGTGATGAGCCAAGCCTCCATGTAGTTTCAAAATCAGTTATCTCTATTTCGAATTCATTTGAATTTAAGCAAAGATCTCCTTGGTTCAATTTTTTCTTGTCAAAAATACTTCTATAAAAATTTCCATTTTCATCTTCATAAATTAAACATTTGTTTCCTATGATTGAATTGATTCCATCGAAAATCATTCTACTATCAGTTGTGTCTTTAATTTTTATGTTATAAACTGTAAATAGCAAGAACAAACCAACTAGAAAAGCTATTGTTAGAAGATTTTTAAGTATATCTATCATGTTTTCTGGTATGATAAAAGCTTGTCCTTTCATTCTATCCAGACCTCGTCTCCCACTTTCTTTATAGTTATAAACGCATCTGAGCAAGTTGAGCTACTGTCTTTAATTCTGATATAATTTGGTGAAATTATTTCATTAGAGTAAACATCATTTCCTATTTTTACGAAAACTTTACTTTCTGAAATTTTAACATCACATGGTTTTCCAACAAGAATCTTTGACGAAACATCAAAAGTTGAAGAGGAAATGGAAGAAATTACACTTGCTAAAGTTTCTGAAAAAAGTTTACTGTTCATCCAATTTCTTTTGAAAAGAGATAGACCAATGACATAAGAGGAATATACTATCAACAAAACTATAACCAAACCGGCAAAAAATTGTAAAAATTGAACTAATAAAGAGCCCTTCATAATTTAATTTAGGTTTGGAATCTTAAAATCTATTAAAGTTGGGTTGTTCCTGTAAGCATCTGGATAGATTAATTGTGTCTCTCTGTAAACATCAACAATTAACCCAACAAATTCCGAAATCACTGAACAAAGACCAGTAAACTTTGGCCCGAAACCAAAACATGCTTTTATAACATCAGCAATTGCTGAAGGTGCAAGAGCGCCAGCTGTGGAAATTATTTCACCTATGGCACAAAGTGCAGAAGAAACACATTTAGCAACATACTCTCCTACTTCTGCTCCAATATACCAATTTACTAGACCTCCAGTTGCATAACAATAGTTCTTTTTGTTATAATTCAATGGTATGTAAGGCTCAATATAGATTGTATCTCCTTGTTGGTAAATTTTAAGCTTTGAATAACATGGACTTACTAAATAGAATCTTGGATCTGGTGCGACGATGCTACTTCTTTTCAATTTTATAGAATTTATGCCTTTTGCTTGACAAGCTTTTAAAGGATAAGCTCTTACACAAGCACCCAATTGAACGCAAAGTGCACCATCTTGGCAAGAAGTTTGGCAATAGCCTTCTTGTGGTTTCACTTTAGAAGGATAGCCATAAT
This sequence comes from Candidatus Aenigmatarchaeota archaeon, assembly GCA_039000415.1. Lineage (GTDB taxonomy): Archaea > Aenigmatarchaeota > Aenigmatarchaeia > CG10238-14 > SCSR01 > JAVZGQ01. The sequence goes on from JAWBTN010000036.1 coordinate 4,012, forward strand.
AAGAGAAATATTTATCCCAATAAGTTGCTCCTAATGGGGTGTAAAGATCTTGAATTCTAAGAATAGCATAGCCAAGGGTTCCTCTTGAAAAGATTTCTGCGTCTTCTTTTAGTCTCAATCTTTTATCATTTAACAAGTTCCATAAGTTTTTAGCTTCACTAGAATCTTTCAAAACATCATTTCTTAAGTAGTTTGCAACAGCGTTTTTAGTTTCATATAGAATTGTTTGATCAGAAACTGCTCTACCTTCCATAAACAAGTTATACAGTCTTTCATCAATACTATTAGTGAGTTTTTCCAGTTTTGATCCTCTTTCCATAACAGCAAAGAATATACCTTCATCTGCTTCTTTCTCAAGTTTACTCAACTTAATTGAAATTAATCTTAAGGCTTCATCTTTATCTGTAACTTTAATTCCATTATGTTTAAGAAACTCTACAGCATCATCAGGATTTTCTTCAAAATATCTTTTCATGCCTTTTCCTATTTTTGAAAAAGAATTGGAATCCAAAACTTTATCACTCATCACCGTTTCTTTCAATCTAGCTATCTTTTCTTCAAATGGCAAGAGTATTTTCTTCTTAATTTTTTCAAAAAATGTGTCTTTATCAAGAATAACTTCTTTTATCCCTCTTACTCTTCCGTGTTCATCTACATCATAAACAGGCACAAAAATATCATCTATCCTATCTGGCCACCCATTTGTACGAGCATATTCTTCTAATGGATTTATCACATTTTCTACTGCTTCATCACCAAAATCTCTTGCTATTCTCCATTTTTTGATAGCAGAATCATATTCCCACCCTTTCTTTTTCCAAAGCTCTGCCAGCTCGTTACTCTCTTCCACTTCTTCTTTAAAGTAACTTGAAATTTTATCTTTCAAATCACTAATTTTTATTGAAAACTCTCTTTTAGTTTGGGCTATTTTATATTTCAAATAGTTCTGAACTTTTGGTATAACAAATTTCTGGAGAGTAATTTTAGCCACGTCTGCACCAATTCCAACTACCACTCCTTCCTTCAAACACTCTCCGAGAGTCTTATCTTGCGTCGCCAAACAAAATAGAGTATAACCTGCCGTGACTTTTCCTATGAATTTTCCTTCCCTCACAACAAATTTTCCAGCTTTTACTACACCTCTCTTTAATTTCCCTATATTTTCCACAACATCATCAGCACCATTTTCTAGAGCATTCCATGCTTTCCTCAATTTAGCAAAAGTTTCTGGGGAAATTGACTCTATTTTATCCCTAATTTTATTAGCAATTTTTCTTCCCAGCGTAATTGTTCCTTTTTTCCCAGCCTCTGCTGCTGTCTCCAAACCAAAAATATCTAAACCTAAGAACATAGAATCTAAAGTAACAGTTAACAAAAAGTTAGAGCTCCAAGGCAAATCTTCTGACCAAGGAATGAAAACCGAAGCCATTGTTTCCAAAGCACCCTGACCGAATTGATACGGTGGTTCTGGAGGAAAATATTCCCAATAAACTTTATAGTAAGGGTCATTATACAACTGTAAAGGAATTTCAAGCTCTGGTCCACCTAAACCAATTTTTTTCTTAATCCAATTTATTCCATTCTCAACCTCATCTTTTAAGCTTGCAATTTTACTTTGCTCGAGTTCAAATTTCAATTCTTTCTCTTGCCCAGTTTCACAAACATATTCTATAGCTTGATACAAATTATAAGCATTTCTTTCAGCTATTTTATCACTTGAGTTATGAATAAAAAACCACCAAATTCCAAAACCGAGAATTATGGTTATTATCCCCCCCACCACTAAAAATCTTAAAGTGAATTCATTCATCACTAACACCCGCAAAATTTTTTACACTCGTCAACTTCCAAGTTATTTCTCTTACAGATTTCTTCAAAACTTTTTGAATCGATGGTAATTATGCTTTCGTCGCAACCATTTTTTATAAGCTCAAGACAAGCTTTTTCCAGTGAAATGGTAGTTTCGTTTGCACTTCCTCTTATCATCTTTAAAACCAATACAACAGCTACTATTATGGTAAGAGCCAAAATTATCAAAACAATTAGATATGGTATTTTTTCCATAAAATAATTTTAGTTTTTTAAGGCAAAAAATATTGTTTAATGAGGTTAAGTAATTTATCCTTACCTAAGATTATAAAAAAGAAAGTAAATAAAATCAAAAGAACAAACAAAATTATGTAGAATAAATACTTGAAAGGTAAACTTATACCCTTCATCCCCCTCCCCACGGTTTTGGAAGTTTAAAATTTAGTATTGCTTCTAAAAAATTTGTATTTTTAAAAATGTAGAATATCACGAAAACTATTATGGCAAGAATTATAATTGAAAGGATGAGTATCCACTCGTCTTCACTCATTTTAACCACCACCAAAAATCTTCTTCAAGAAGTCTGGTATGTTCAAGATTTGTTCCAGAGTGCTAACTCCGGACTCTTTTATTTTCAAATAAAAATAAATAGCGATCAAAAGCATTAACACCACTATCACTATTATTACGATAGCATTAAATGACAATTCCATAATTCAAATTTTAAATTTTTTAAATAAATACTTCACAAAGCTCTGCTTTGCCAAAAAGTTTACCTATCGTGAGCAAACATATCTCTTTTGCAGTCCAACTAAAAACATTTGAATGGAACATTAGTGAAAGGAAAATTATGGCTAGGATTATAGTTAGAATTATGGCTATAAGAATAACTATCCAATTCAGAGTTAATTCAATTGCACCTTTCATAACTAACCGCCTTTAATTGCTTTTCTCAAAAATTCTTCAATTCTTTCCCATATTTTTCCTGACTCTATATCTTTTATTAATTCTTTTGAAGTCAAAATTAAGATTCCAAGAATTACTACAGCCACTAGTAAAAAAAGTATTATTATGTAAATGTAATCTACAGGGTTAATTCCTTTCATTTAAACACAACCTCTACTGGAAATTTTTTAAGGTATGTAACTACAAAGAGCACTAAAATGAAAAATATTATTAGCCCTATAATTATCGAGAGCAAAGTTTTTGCTGTTCTTTCTTCCATTTATGCCACCTCAAATATATTTATTATCATTCCTGAAAGTGAAACATAAATAACAATTGAAAATATTACAAAAAGAATTATTGAGATTAGTAAAATTTTAGAAGTTTGATTAAGCCAAACAATTAAATCAAATCCTGTTTCTAATCCAACTATCAAAATTCCAGAAATTATTGAAACTTCGATGAGATAAATTCCAATAACCAACTGAAAAACTGCTGGCGAAATATTTGATGTTTTCCAAATATCAAAAATTGGTAATCCTATTGATGGAATTCCAGAAATTTCTTCAGAAGGTATAATACTACTTAAACTTAAAGAGAGTGAAACCAAAATTCCCATTATGATTAGGCCAAGAGATGTTGCTACACCCGCAACGGTTGGGTTCAAAAAGAAAGACATAAACTTGATTGTGGAAATGTTATCAGAAACTAAATCTTCTATTTTGTTTTGAAGTAGAGAAAGTTTTTTCAAATGTCTAGAAATTGTACCTAAAGCTTGAGAAAGATATATAGAACCTTTTGATGAGATATCAGTTATTATCCTAAAAATCGATGTAAGCAAGACAGAATTGTATTTCTTCACAATTCCTATATTCTTATCAAATAAAGCTGAATATAAACTCTTTCCAATCAATATGCTTTCTTTTAAATCATTCAACAGTTCTTCTATTTCAAAAACTTTTGATCTTGAAGAAAGAGAAATTATTGATTTTTCAAATGGTGTGCCTATTTTCAAGGAATGTGAAATTTGAAGTAATACAGAATCAAGTTCTGCTTCAATTCTCCTAATTTTTTTCATTTTCACTATTATGTTGTTTGTATAGAAAAAAATAGGTAAAGTAAAAATTAAAACAAGGATAAGTAAGAAAGTTGAAGTTATGATGGTTGGCATTGTTAAATCGCTCATAAGTGATTTGCAATCATGAACCTCTAATTTCAATTCCGCTGGTTTTTTATCAATTTCAAACTTTTCATTCATCCAAGTTGAGCAAAGTCTGAAATTTTGTATGTTAGAATATATCGGAGGGATAAAAATAATAGAAACTACAAATGTTAAAATCAAAAGTATGGGAAGAATTTTTACTTGCTTGCCAAAACATTCGAAAGTTAAAATTGGTTTATCTAATTCTATTGGGGATGTCACTAAAGGTCTTCCGTTTACTACAAACATTACGAGTATCAGAATTATTGTCGGTAGAAAAATATCATAAATGAAAAACACCCCTATGATGTTAAGAAGTTCTGGTAAAAATATTGTAAGCAACGGGATAAGGGTAAGACCAATTATTGGAAGTATTAAACCTAATACCATTATGGCTGTGGTTGGAAGTTTTAACTCTCTTGCATATTTTTCCATTCTTTGATAACTTTCATCCACAACCAAGTTTGTTGCTTCATCGAGCAACTTTTCTCCTTGATATGGGTTTTTAGAATAAGCTATAAGAAGTTTAAGTGCCTCACTAAATTCTTTCGCTTCTGTGTACCATTTTTCCACAACTTCATTCAAACCATCCTCAAAATTGAATATTTTTTGTGAGACAAAATCGGATAAAACCTTGCCCAAATCTTTCTTTATTGGTCCTCTTAGATTTTTATAAGCAAGGATTACGGCATTCTCAAGATTTGGAAGTTGGGAAAGAGAAATAACCATATAAGTTATGCAATGTACCATTTCAGACGAAGCTTGTGCACGAACTATTTTTACTTTCAAATATGGATAGTAATAAATAGAGAAGGTAAAGAAACAAATCATAAAAAGAAAATAAAAAAAGTAAGAAAGTCCGAAGATAAGTGAAATAAGAAATGTTGTCAAACTTGTGAAAATGAAAAAAATGATAGCAGCAGAAATGTTTGAAGTTGGTTGAATTTTAAGCATTGAAAATTTTATCACACGTTCCTCTTCTTTCATCCTCTTTTCGTTAAACCTTATTCTCAATATTCTGTAAGAAAAATCACAGAAAAACTCATAAATACTTTTCTTTTTCTCTTTCTCCATTTCTTTATAAATTTCTACTACTTCTTTCGAAATCATTATTTTATCTTCTCCTTAAACCAATTCAACCATCTTTCATAAATCATTTTTGAATCTAAGCCACCAACTTCTTGCCTAACTTGCTCAGAGATTAAATGAAAAGCTTCGTTACTTTCCACGACAGTTTCAGCTTCCAAGATATCATCTCTTCCCAACTCTTTTGCAAAATCTACCATAGTTTGCTTTATTTTTGCTCTTAACAAAATGTTTTCCCAAACAGCATCCCAGTTACCGTGCCATTCTCTAACCCTTTTGGCAATTTCGTTCAAA
>JAWBTN010000037.1:0-9018 GCA_039000415.1 Candidatus Aenigmatarchaeota archaeon
GTGAGAGATATCATGCCTTCTAGACAAGAAACTGAAAGGCAACTCATGGAAATTATAAACTCTACGATGGAGAGAAAAGGGATTTGTCTTATACCATCTTTTTCGGTTGAAAGGGCTCAAGAAGTTATGGTTGTACTAGTTGAAAACAACTTCCAATATCCTGTTTTCTTGGATGGAATGATATGGGACGCTAACGGCATTTTCACAGCCTATCCGGAGTACCTCTCAAGAAACATGCAGAAAAAAATATTCTCGGGGGAAGACCCTTTCCTGAATCCGATTTTCAAGAGAATAGCTTCACCTAGCGAGAGGGAAAAAGCTTGGCAAGAAAAACCTTGTGTGATAATATCAACGAGCGGGATGTTAATAGGTGGTCCTGTCATGGAACATTTAAAAGTTTTGGCTGAAGATTCGAATAACACTTTAATCTTCGTCGGTTATCAATGTGAAGGGACTTTGGGGAGAAGGATTCAGAAAGGATGGAGAGAAATCCCGATGAAAACTGAAGATGGTAAGAACATTTCGATTGAAATGAAGATGGATGTTAAAACTGTGGAAGGACTTAGTGGCCATTCTGATAGGAATCAACTTCTCGCTTTCGTTCACAGGTTGACTTCTAGACCTGATAGGGTTGTGATCGCTCATGGTGAAAGTCAAAAATCTTTAGAATTGGCTAGAGCGATCCACAGGAGCTTAAGAGTAGAGACTAACGTGCCTAGGAATCTAGAGAGTTTGAGGTTGAAATGATCAGTAAGGATAAGATAAACCAAGGGTAAATTTATAAACTTCAAATATGTCGTCATTTTTTATGTTGATGTAAGAAGATGAAATACCTTTTTGGAGAGGTGCAGATAGAACTAGGAACTTCTTCTTAGATGCCCAAAGTATCAAGGAAAGCAATAGAGTTTTCTCGTCATCTGAAGGTTGATCCCCGAAATCGTACATCCACGCAATTCTCGAAGAATTCAAGATAACCGCAGGATAGAAAATTTGTCCAAATCCTTTGACCAATATCCTATCCATTCTACCATCGTTTGGTAAAACATTACATTTTCCTGTTGGAAGATAATTTCCGAAATAATACTCCGGTTTATTCTTGAAAGAAATTGCTATGATGCTAGAGTTGTGAATGTAATTTAGGGTAAAGTTATATTTACCTATTCTAAAACTTTCTCCCACTCTCACTATAACATCTCTCGTCGAATTTCCATCAACATCGAACCATACATACGTATCATTACAAATCCAGAATTTGTATATGGTTTTGTTCAACACAAAGTTTCCTTCATTCTTGCAATCTGGATAAGTTAAACTTAGGGATGAGTTGAGAGGAATGGGTACGTGATAGAAATTTTTGTATGTGGTGTAAACCATAACTGAAGAATTTTCTGGTTTGGTGAAATTCATAAAATTTGTAATTCCCACACTCCCTGTACAGTTTATACCAAAAATTTGTTTTTGTGCTATATCTATCTCGGATTGAGAATTGAAATTCATCATCTCAACAATCCCGATTCCCCTGGATATGTATTTTTGTAAGATAGAATTGTAGTTAGCTAGATTTTTGTAATTTTTTATCAATATAACATCAGTTTCCTGGGGAATTTCTTCAAGTGTTGATCTAAAGAAAATAATGTATATCCTTCTCTTATTCAAAAATAGTGGATTAAACCAAAAATTCATCTTGTTTATTTCTTCTTCAGTACAATTACATGCAACCATTATTTGATTTGGGAAAGTACCTTCTACTTCAGACCATGGTATCAAATTTTTTTCTGGCACAGTTCTTTCGAGAAAATTTCTTAAAGTTGATTTATTGAAAGAGAATTGATATAGAAACCCTGTTCTGTCCATAGTTAATATCAAATCTCTTGTCAACAACATGACCTTCGCTTCTTTCCACTTATCTTTGTAAACGAACCCTGGAAAGAGTATACCAAAAGTTATGAAAATTGCTATTAAAACTGTTACCATCTCAACTAGTGGTACTTGTGCTTTCATCTTACCACGCGCTCAGCACCAGCTCCCCATGCCGTGTCATAATCCCATCGGTGTAAGCAACTATCCTCGAGATCGTAAAATTCCTAGCACCCCTTGCTTGTGTTTTCAAAATTGAACAGCTTCCGTTTAAACTTCCTGTTATGTTTTTAAACGTTACCTCTAGATTATGATCCAAGATAATTTTATCACCAACTTTTGAACAATTGGAAAAAAAAGATTTCATTTTTATTCCTGAAATCAAGTTGGTCTCATTCTTGGTTTCATCCGAAAGTCCCAACTTTTTCACGTTATCAAAACTTGTCTTGTACCAATCGATTGGATAACCTGGATCGTTTATCAACAACTCAGAGATCTGAAAAATTTCCGATTTCAACCTTTGAGCTTTTAATTCATTCAGGTAATTTGGTATGAAGGAAGAAACTTGAAATGCTACGAAAGTCACGGCTCCCAAAAAGATAGTCATAGCAGTCAAAAATTCAACAAAACTTATTTGGGCTTTCATTTAAACACCGAGGAAATTCAATACTTTGAGTAATAGTAATATTCCCCATACAGCAACTGTTAATATCAAAGCGTGTTTAATTCCAGCGGTCATCGACCTTTCTGTTACTTCGCCCACAACGATACCACACGATATGGCTATTATTGTACTCATGTAAAAAAATAGAGAAATGTAGTAACTTGCTATACTTCCCGCTTTTTCCAAGCCAAAGATGTAAATCGCTGGGATGGAAAAAATATCACATATTAAACTGGGGTTATTCTCACATGGACTTACAAAAACTGAGAACTCTCCAAGGCTCTCTGAAGTGCGAAATATTGGGAGTAACAATCTGTTTATTCCAACTAGAATTGCAAGGAATATGAAAGCTATACCATAAATTAAAACAACGTACTGGTTTAGAATACTTTTTCTCTCTTTATCTATTTCATTCAGTTGTGTTAAACTATCAGCGATAGAAGCAAGTGTCGAAACAACATCTCCTCCTGTGTAATAAGTCTCCTTCAAAATTTTAATGGATAAGTAAAGTTTTTTACTAGACTTAACCCTTTCTGTAAATTGATCCAGAACTTTGTTAACTGGCATTCCCCAAGAAATCTGATTTGCCATCTTCTTTATTTCTTTTGAAAGCTCACCATATTCCACTTTACTCGCAGCAACTATGGCTTGATGGAAAGGAACACCGGCATTTATAGATTCCACCAAATCTCTCAGAAAAGCTGGCATGGTCTCTTCCATTTCCTTTATGGCTCTCTCCCTTTGATATCTAAGTATAACAAGCGGCAATATTAGCATGAAAGCGAAAAGGATGAGTGCATTGGATATGACTCCTATCCTTGTTTTTTCATCTTCATTCAACAAACCAATTATTATCAAAAAACTTGTTATCGAAATCGCTATCAAGATTATTTTTTGCTCTGTGGTTAATTTTATTTTCAATCAATCCCCTCCAGGAGTAGCTGTTTTTATCATGTAAGTGAAAATTCCAGAGATTAAAGGCAGGAAGATGAATATTATGAAGAACTGAAGTGATAACAATTGTTGAGACACTCCTGTTATCCCAGAAACTATCGAAGTCAAAATCAAGAAGAAAATAGCACCTAAAACAACAGCGGTGATGTAAATTTCCAGATAAATACCAAGCTGATGTGAAAAATCTTTTAGTTTTGTTCTGTATTCTGACATAAAGTTCCTTGCTTTTTCTTTCAAGTAAACTTCAACATCTCCCCCGCTTATACTAGTTGAAAGAATACCCCATAGCAATTCTTTCAATTTCTTAGATGGTGATCTTTCCACTGCTCTCTCTAAAGCTGTGTTCACATCTAGTCCGAAAATTCTTATATCGTTGTCTATTTTTGAAATCTCTTCTGTCAATTCACCATAACCAGTGAACTTTGAAAAAATTTCGAAAACTTTGTTAAGTGGAATTTTTGAACTGGTTATCGTCGAGAGATGAATCGTAGCAAAAAATATTTTTTCATCTATTCTTTTCGCTTTCTGATTCATCACAAGCTTTGGATAATTCATATAAATTATGAAAAAAACTGAGAGGATGAATAAACAAGTTGTTATCGAAGATAAAAAACCGAACAAAAAACTCTTCAAGAAAAAAGCCAAAATGACCGAAAGTACAGGCAAACCTATCACGAATATTAAAATATTTAAAAAAATTCCTTTGGCTATGAATTCATGGGTCGAAAGTTTTATCCCAGCCTTTTTCAAATCAGATTTCAATTCCGAAAAATATGGGAGTAATAAATCTGCTATAGGATAAAAAAATTTAAAAGAAATTTTAAAGAAACCCATCAAGTACCTCCCTTGATTGCTGCCAGAACTTTTGACGGATTTTTGTAATAAGCGTTTATCACGTTACAAAAATCCTCATACCCTAAAATTTCATTCTTCTGTAACCAATCCAGGATGAGCATCCTTCTTTCAATCTCCTCTTTTATATCCCTTTCGCTCAAACCACTCAGTTCTGAAATCTTCTTCAGTATATAACTCTTCCCACAAATCTCAAATGTATCGTTAATCGGATTCCATTTGAAAACCCTGTTGAATATCGGACTTTTAGTTTTTTCATCCACACCAACAACTTCCAGGATCTCTGTCACCCTTCTAACTTGTTTATTCCTATATCTTGTGAGGAGCATGAAAATTATTACATCAGCGGCACCAACAAGACTTGGTGGTAAGTTTATCGGTGGTGTTGTAAGTCTGTCCAAAAGTTTTGATACGTTTTCAGCGTGTATAGTTGCAAGGCTTGGGTGTCCTGTTGCCATTTCCTGGAATAAAACGTATGCTTCTTTACCCCTAACTTCACCAACTATTATGTAATCTGGTCTTTGTCTTAAACTTTCTTTCAACAAATCGAATAGATCAACTTCACCTGGTTTTCTACCGAATTCTGTTCCTATAGCTGTTCTAGCTACATGTGGAACCCAGTGTGGGTGTGGTAGTTTGAGTTCTGGTGTATCTTCTATGGATACTACTTTTTCTTCAGGTCTTATGAAAAGTGAAAGTACATTCAATAAAGTTGTTTTACCTGAAGCTGTACCTCCTGAAACTATAACACTTCTTCCCATATCTATAACAAACCATAAGTAGGCTAAGCTCTTTATGTCTAAAGTTCCATAACCAAGTAAGTGTATCGGTGTAAGTGGTTTTTCTGTAAATTTCCTTATCGTGAAATTGCTCCCCCTTCTGGCTATGTCAGTAGCAAGAGTCGCTTGAACTCTACTTCCATCAGGTAATGAACCTGAAAGTAGAGGGTTTGTTATGGATATCGACTTCCCACATAACTGAGCAAGTCTTATGACAAAAGAATCGAGCTCTTCAGCATCTTCAAAAACGATATTAGTCATCAAAGACCCTAGGGAAGGGTTCCTGTGGAATATGAAAACTGGTATGTTCACACCATCACAACTTATATCTTCTATTTGATCGTCTTTCATCAAGGGATCTATTTTTCCTAATCCCATGAAATCTCTTTCTATGTAGTATTGTAATATCAACTTTTCGGTATCACTCAACTTTAAACCTAAATACTCCAAAGTTTCAGAGATTTGTTTCTTCAAGTAATCCTTAGCTTCAGAAATTTTCAACTTTGAAAAATCAATATCTAGCCTTTCTTCCAAAATTCCTTTGATCTTACCCAACAAATCTCCTAGGTTTTTCGTTAGAGGTGGTTCAACAACCTGGTAAACATGCCTGTTGAAATTTTCATCCCAATAAATCTTTGCATACGCGAGAATTGGTTCACCCCTTTCTGGTTTCTTTGGAACTAAAGGCTGTATGAAAGTTATCTTTTCTCTCTCTTCTTCTGGTATTTCACCGAGTTTAACTTTGGATGGACTGAACTCTGGGATTTCAAAACCTTCAACTTCTTTGACAATTTCAGTTTTTTCTTTTTCCTCCTTCAACTCTCCTTCAAATTTTAAAGGCATGAGGATTGGTTGTATAACCGGCTGAATTGGGAGTTTTATGGTTTGATCTTTTGTTTCTATTGATGGTTGAACGAGAAGTTTCATTAACTGCTGTTGAACTTGTAGTTGATTTTCCTCTTCTTTACTCGAAATTCTTTTATATCCCTTGACTAAAAATCTCACTATTTTTTTTGCCGGATTCATCAACTTACCCTCAAATTATTATTACTCTTGTTGAACGTTAAAATTATAGGTTTAGAGGATACAGAATATCCGGTTAAAGTTATCGGGTTTTTTGAAATGTTGTGGATGGTAGTTAGATGGGAAGTACCAAAAGTTGAGATGTTAAGCTTAGAGTCTTGTGTGGTTATCAACAAGGGATAACCGGCAGAAGTATTGTAAATTACTACGGATAAACTCACGAAATCACAACCTTTACAAGAATCTAAAATGGATATTACCGCTGAAGAGATATAACTACTTGTAAGGTTGACGCTTGAAGATAAAATTTCTTGTCTTAGAATATCTGCTTGATATCTAAAAAAAGATCCTAGAGAAACGAAGATCGAAAATCCTATCATGAAAAATATGAGAAATTGAATAACTACACTTTGCCCTTTTCTCATCATAAAAGAATTTCTATTTCTGTTGTAATTAAATTATCACCACTCACACTTCCCTTTGAAATAGTTATCATCTTAGATTTTGACGTGGTAACGCTAATCGGTTTGAGTTTTAACTTATAACCTCTTGTTTCACTCCAAAGCTCCCTACAACCAAGCTGGTAAGTTATGTTATAACCATTTGCCAATTGACTTGCCCTAACACAAACGACGCAAGGTTCATCTATACCGAGCGTTCCATTCTCGTAAACGAAACCTGTAGAAGCATTGCATCCTTCACCAATCCACAAACCAACAGCTTTATCGGAAGCTTTACTGAAAAAGGTGAAAGTTAATGTGTTCTTATTCTCATCTATTACCCAAACCCCTTCAACATCAACCGAAAAAGTTTCCCTTCCTCCCATGCTTGCCACGTTCTTTATCTTTAAGGGAAGATCTTTCGTGAAAAGATTGTTAACTCTAGAGATTAAAGCCATGTCTTGTCTTTTTTGAATCAAGGGTAATCCCCAGAGGAGAGCTGTTGAAGTTAGACCAAGAGCTATTAAAACTATTATCACTGCTGAGATTATATCAGCTTGTGCTTTATTCATAAACTCACATTCTTTGAATCGGTTTTTTAACCGGTAAAACTGGGGGGACTGGTCTTGATAATTTTTTCTCTATTTCTTCAAGAATCGATATCATGATATCGTTGCTTTGTGCTATCTTCTTGCTCGATTCTATCAATTCGTTTATTTTCCCCGCTAAACTTCTCGTAACTTCATTTTCAGGTTGATAAACTTCTTCACTTGCTGCTACCCTTATGTAATTCAAAAATTCATTCAGTTTATTCGAAAGATCTTCAAGTTTTATCGTTAGCTTTGAGAGCTCCAAACGCAAAGCATCGTTAGATTTTGAGATCTCGTTAACTATTTGTTGGTTCATTCTCAAAACATCAACAACTTCTTTAAAAATTTCCTTCAAGTCAACTGCTGGAGAAATCGATTCCAACTTTTCAACCCTTTTCTCCAATTTCCTTAAGGGAGAAAGAGGAATTATCTCGTATTCTTCTTTTGGCTCTTTGGAAGACATAATATTAATTAAAAAAAGAGAAAATAAAAGCTTTTATCACTCTTCTGATTCTTCTGAAGATGGTGTGCTTGGAGTACTCTTCTCAAGCTTACCAGCAGCTATGACATCATCTATCCTCAGTATCATCTCTGCAGCTTCTGCAGCCGATTTTATAGCTTGTGTCTTAACTTTCAAAGGTTCTATTACTCCCATCTCTATAGCATCTTCGATTTTTCCAGTGTTCAAGTTTATCCCATAAGTTATCTTTCCATGCTCATGTGCTGCCCTCAATTCCACAAGCGTGTCTATCGGGTCTAAACCTGCATTTTCGGCTAAAGCTCTTGGTATAACTTCCATAGCGTCAGCGAAAGCCAGTATTGCAAGTTGCTCCCTACCTGAGAACTTTTCTGCAAACTTTCTCAACTTGTTAGCAACTTCTGCTTCGGGTGCACCTGCTCCAGCTACTATTTTACCAACTTCGAGCGCGGAAGCCACAGCACCAACAGCATCTTCTATGCTTCTGTCTATCTCATCGACAACATGCTCGGTGCTTCCCCTAACCAAGATAGTCACTGCCTTAGGATCTTTACATTCTCTGACAAAAGTCATAGCTTCTCCTGCAATCTTCTTTTCTTCAACTATTTTAGCAAAACCTAAATCTTCTGGGGTCAAATCATCAAGATTAGAAACTATTCTTCCCCCGGTTGCTTTAGCTAGTTTTTCCATGTCGGATTGTTTAACTCTCCTGCAAGCTAGAATTCCTTTCTTAGCCAAATAGTGTTGGGCTAAATCATCTATGCCTTTCTGACACAAAACCACGTTAGCACCAACTCTCACTATTTTATCAACCATGTTCTTTATCATCTTCTGCTCTTGTTCTATGAACGCTTGCATCTGTTCAGGGGAAGTTATCCTTATCTCGGCATCAGTTTCTGGTTCTTTTACTTCCAACGCTACATCTAGCAAAGCTATCTTAGCATTTTCCACTTTTTTTGGCATGGCTGGATGTACCACTTCTTTATCAATAACTATTCCTTTTATAAGCTCTGTTTCTTCTGCTGAACCACCATGCTTCTTAACTCTACTAACATCGTCCGTATCAACCTCGATCTTACCATCAACTTTTCTTGCCACTTCCTTCAAAGCTTGAACCACTATCTCAGCTAGCTTAGGGGAAGCCCTCTCAACAGACTTTCCGGACATTGAAGTTAATGCGATTTTCGTCAACGTTTCTGTATCTTCTATATCAACTGGTTTTGCCATATTTTCAAGAATCCTAAGAGCCTCATCTTTCGCCAGCTTGTATCCTTTTGTTATAACTGTTGGGTGAATATCTTGATCTAAAAGCTCTTCTGCCTTCTTTAAAAGCTCACCAGCAATAACAACTGAAGTTGTTGTACCGTCGCCCACTTCATCG
>JAWBTN010000038.1:0-8876 GCA_039000415.1 Candidatus Aenigmatarchaeota archaeon
TCAGTTTATTCTTCAAAATTTCAAACATTCAACCAGCCTTTCTTTCTTCCATCATTTTCCTTATTTCTTCTCTCAATTCTTTCAGTCCAGAAGAAAACTGGTTTATAACAGCTTCTATGTTTGCTATAGATTTCTCAACTTCCTCTTTCCTTTTTTGCAAAATTTGTTTTCCCTCTTCTAAACTTTTTTCAATTGCAACATCTGCCCCAACTTCAACTATAATCCTATCCTTTTCAACTATTTTACATGGAATGTAAGTTTGTGAACCAAGCGAGAAAAGAACTTCATCATCTTTATCTTTCAATTCTTCTATCCCTTTTATGCTTCCTTCAATTTCCATTAAACTCTTGATTAAAACTTCTCTTTGCTTTAGTAAGCTTTCTATTCTAGCTTCTATTAGTCTATGAATTATTATCTTCTCTTGCAATTCTTTTTCTTCATTCATACCATCACAATTAATTTGAAACATTAACTTAATAAATAATATGAAGGTAAAATTGCTAATCCTTTCATTGCTTTTCATTTTTTTATTGTTTGCCCTTTCAATAGCTTCAAATTCAGACACTGTAACGATTACACTAAATGCAACAAAAGTTTGGTGGAATGATAGTGTGAAAGCAAGTGGAATTGCTAAATATTCGAACGGAACGGGAATAAGCGGTACTGTTAATTTAGTTGTTGATGGTGCTAACTATTCTTGCCCACCTACAGATGCTGATGGCAGTTGGAACTGTACATTCAATGCTCCTATGAAAATCGGCTCTTTTTTTGTTACGGTTATTATTACCAATGCCACAAACCATCAATTCCAGAATTCCACCTCTTTGGTAGTCTCTCCTCATTATGGTAAAACACCAATAGGCTCAATGACAAGAGTTGTTTACGAGTTACCTATGCTGATTCAAGACTTGAATGGTGAAATAAAAACGGTTTTGGCAAGAATAATCGTTTGGAAAGGCTAATTTTTACTTGCTTAGTAAGTTCAAAATCTACATTAAAGCTCTTCTTTTAACTTCTAAAAGATGCCAATAATAACAGTTTTCACTTTTGAAAAATTACCAAGCATTAGGAAAATAGTTAAAATTCTAGACAAAAAGAAGAAGGGAAGTAGCTGGCTCACAGCAAAAGAAAGCAAATACAATAAGGGAGAAGTTTTCTTGCAGTATTGGTACTATGAAGATGTGGAAACAGCTTTAAAGCAAGCAATGGGAGAAGAAGATGTTTATGAAATAGTTTCTTTTTTAAAAAATAATGGGAAGCAAAAAGTTTTAAAAAGGACATACTGCTTCATAAACCTTTTGTTCAAAACTTTAGAAGTTTACAGAGGTCCTGATCAAAAAACTCAAGAAATAGTTTCTTTTCTTGAAAGCTTATTAAATGTTAAATTCAAACCAATAACTCTTAGTTCAAAGCAACTTCAAGAAATTTATTTAAATCACGCAACGGAGCTTAAACAAGCTATGTTCAAGCATGTTGATGGCTTAGTTTATGAAATTCTTAAGGCAGAACGCTTGGAGAAGAATGAAAAATATCTGGAATATTTAAAGAAACATCCGGAAAATTTGAGAGTTATATCTTTCAGGCCAAGAATAAAGTTCTTAAATGAGAACAATCGATACCAAGTTACGATAAACGGAGATAAAGGAACTATAAAGCTTTCGAGTAATGAAGTTTTCAAGTGGAGACCAAGGTTTGAGATAAGACAATTAGTTCAGATCTTGGCAAACAATAGAGGATTTAATAAGTTCTTAAGCTAAAACAATTTAATAGAGATTATGAAAATTCTAGTCACTGGTGGGAAAGGATTTATAGGTAGCCATTTAGTAAAGGAATTAAGAAAAAGGCATAATGTTTTAATTTTCGATGTAAAGAACAAAAGAAATGAAGATGTGAGAAATTTGGAATATTTGTTAAAAGTTTCAAAAAATGTTGATGTAATAGTTCATTTGGCAGCTCTTTCTGTTGATCCAGACTCTATAAAAAAACCATGGGAATATTTGACGACAAATATTTTGAGCACAATTAATGTTTTGGAGACAGGAAGAAGATTAGGAATAAAAAAAATAATTTTTACTTCTTCTGCTGCAACATCTTCAACAACGCCATATGGTATATCTAAGCTTCATGGTGAACAATTATGTGAAATTTATAGCAAGTTATATAAGATGAATGTGATAATTGTAAAAATTTACAATGTTTATGGTGAAGGTAATACCAAAGGTGTAATAAAGGAATTTTTAGAGAGAATAATTAAAAACAAACCGTTGATAGTTCATGGCAAAGGTGAATATGTCAGAGATTATATACATGTAAGAGATGTGGTAAAAACTATAATAAAATTTATTGAGAAAAATTGCAAGTCTGGTGTTTATGAAGTTGGCACTGGCATAGGTACAAGTCTAAACGAGTTGATTGAAATTCTAAAAGAGGTTACAGATAAAAAAATAAAAGTGAAATATGAGAAGTGTTATTATGATAGAATAAAATACTCTGTTGCAACTAATACTTGTGTTAAAAATCCAACAAAATTGATAGAAGGGTTAAGGGAATTATGGAGAAAAAGTTTATAAAGAAAAAAGTTCACTTCTTGCCTTATTTCATTCTTTTTTCTATGATGGTTTTTTACACAACAGTTTTAAGCATAATATCAATAAACTATTACAACAGATTCTATTTTTCCGCATTTGATTTAGGAATATTTGATCAAGGCATATGGCTCTTGAGCAGAGGTGAAGATCCTTTTGTAACAGTCAGAGGTCTTCACTTGTTTGTAGATCATATTCAATTCACAACAATATTTTTTGCACCACTTTATTGGTTGTGGGATGATGCTAGAGTGCTATTAATTGCTCAAAGTTTTGTTCTTTCTTTAGGTGCCATACCATTGTTTTTAATTGGTAAAGAAAAATTAAAAAACCAATTTTTACCCTTATTCTTTGTTCTCATTTATTTTTTGTATCCCGCTCTACATTATCTTAACTTAGAGAATTTTCATCCAGTTGTTTTAGCCGTGCCTTTTTTGTTTTTTGCTTTCTATTTTCTCACAAAAAGAAAGTTTCTATATTATTTTGCTTTTGTTTTTCTTCTTTTATTGACAAGAGAAGAGCTAGTATTATCCATACTTGCACTCGGCTTATATGCTTTCTTTTTTTGTGATAAAAAAGTAGGTATTGTAACAATTGTCTTGGGTTTTGTTTGGTTGTTCATTATTTTTAATGTTATTTTTCCATATTACTTGGGAAATTATCCACATCCGAATATTAAAAGAGGTGGAGATGTTTTAGAAAGAACTAAAAATTTTTTGTTAAACCCTATTGAAATTTTGACTCTTAACACAGAAGAAAATCGTCAATATATTTTTGAGCTACTTTTTCCTATCGGTTTTTTCCCAATTTTACATCCACAAACATCATTTCTTGCATTACCTGCAATTATGTTGAATCTGATAACCACTTGGCCTTATGCTCATTCAATTCGATATCATTACACTTATGCTATAATACCATTTATGTTCATCTCACTTGTTTATTCTTTTTCTTTTCTCAAATATTTTTTGAAAAAGAAAAAGTTTTTATTTAATACTTTTCTCACAACTTTATTAATTTTTTCATTAATTGGAAACATTTGGATTGGACCAGAAGTTACTTCAATAAAAAGCGGTGCAATAATTGAAATTATAAAGAGGTTTGGTGAGTTTAATGAACAGGAAAAAGCGAGATATATGGCAATTTCAATTATACCAAAAAATGCGACCGTTTCAGCAACTTATTTATTTGTTCCTCACCTTTCTCATAGAAAAATCATTTATATGTTCCCAAATCCATTCAAGGAAGCTTATTGGGGTCTAGAATTTGGAAATTTCACGCCACCACCACTCAAAGATGTCGACTACATTTTACTCGACGATACACCAAATGAATTTGAGAAAAAAGAAATTATTAATAAGTTATTAGAAAATGGTACCTATTCTAAAATTTTCGAGAAAGAAAACATTTACATTTTAAAGAGAATGCAATAAAGTAAGCTTAGTTTGTTTACACCAAATTATTTTGTGAGGATGAATATCGAGTATTTTCCCAATATTTTATGAGGGAAATTATTTGCCAAGTAATTTTTAAATTCTTGGTCTAGTGGTTCTTCATTTTTTTCAATAAAAAATTTAGTGTTCTCTTTTTCAGCTATTTTTTTGAAAGTTTCAATATCTCTGGCATAATAGACTTTTCTTCTTTGTAAATAAAATTTTAGTTGAAAATTTTGTGGATGTTCACTAAAAGATATTATTAAATCTCCATGATTTTGAGCTAAAAAACTTATTAATTCTGAGACATTCGAATTACCTTCATATATCTTTTTGATTGTTGGATATGAGTAATACAAAAAAGAAAACATAAGAATAAACAAAATTAAATAGAAAGCTTTTCTTTTCAAACATCTTTCCAGAGTTTCAAAAAAAGAGGCTGTGGCTAAGAAAACACCAGGAAGAATGAAAAGTATTAAAAAATCATGAATCCAATATAAGTTACTGAAAACAAAAAGATAAGACAAAAATGAAGCGAGAACTAGAAGAAACAAACCATCCCAAATGTAAAATGTTTTTTTGATAATTGTTCTGGCAACAAATATGAGTAATACTGCAAATACCATAGGAGTATAGAAATATGAAATATCTCTATAAAGATGATTCAAAAGTTCAGCTAGGTTTATATTGTATTTCCAAGAAGCTTCGTTCAAGTTTGTTCTGAAAAGAAATATGAAATACAAATCAGATAATCCTTTAATTCCACTAACAAGCCAAATATGTAGAATATTGAGTGAAAAAGTTATAAAAGATAGCAAAATTAATATCAGTAAACAACTCTTTCTTTTCTCTTTCTTCTTAGGTTTATAGAGAACAAAATAATGAATTAAAATCACAGGAACTATGAAGTGCATGCTCCATTCAACAAAAGCTCCCAGAGAAAATGTAATGAATAAGAGATAAAGATATAAATACTTCTTATCTTTAAGCCAAAGAATATAAAAATACAAAGTTGCGAAAATGAAAAAAATAATTAGAGCATCAGGAGATATAAGGTTTCTCATATAGAAAAACATAGGAGAAAATACCAAGAAAAAACAAGTTATGAGCGCAATCTTTCTATTGAATGTGTTTTTAATTATAAGGTATAAAAATAAGATAGAACCAAAATTTGCAACAACTTGAACTATTTTTGCTGACCACTCACTAATTCCAAATACGCGGAAACTTAAAGATAATAAAAATGCAGTACCTATTGGTCGATGAACATACACTTCATATGTTTCTTTTCCTGTTTCTAAACTACCAGTATTCCAGAGCTGAGCAAGCTTTGTTTTCAAATAACCAAATTTAATGTAATTAACAGCATATTCACTGTATTGCCCTGTTATAAAACCAGGATGAGTATCGCTTAGTGGACTACCAATATCGAATAAAGAATAAGCGAGAAAAACAAAAATTAGCATCGAGAAAAATATGAGATAAGTGTTATTTTCCATTATTCCTGGTTTAGTTTTTCTTAAAAATAATTTTTATCTTTGTAACGCTTTTTCTTAAATAAGAGGTTTTATGAAAAAACAATTTTCAATAATGATTCCAGTATACAATGAGGAAAAAATAATAGTTAAAAACACGAAAAAATTAATAAAATTTCTTGATAACCTGAATAAGCCATATGAAATACTTATATGTGATAATGGCTCAACAGACAAAACAAAAATCTTGGGAAAAAAACTAGAGCTCCAATTTCCCGATAAAGTAAAATTTTTAACTATACCTGAAAGCAAGAGTGTAGGATTTGCTTTCAAAAAAATGGTAACTACAGCATCTTCCGATAAGTTAATTTCTTTAGATATGGACTTAACCATAGACTTTGAGAATTTTATCTTAAGGTGTTTAAAGTTACTTGAAGATAATAGTATGGTTATAGGCTCAAAAATAGCTACACAAAAAAGACCCCTCATAAGGAAGATGTTGAGTATTGTTGGCGTATTTCTAATAAGAATACTTTTGGATTTGGAATTTTCTGACTATTCAATTGGGGCAAAAGGATATAGAAAAAAGTATCTAATGGATAAATTGGATGTTATTGATAGATCTACATTTTATGTAATTAAATTGGTATTTTTCTTCAAGCAACAAGGCTTGAAGATAGTTGAAATTCCAGTTAAAGTTCATGATGTAAGAAAAAGTAGGTTCAATTTTTTCCAAGATGCAGTATATCGTTTTATAAACCTTTTAAATTTTTGGTTTCGAGAAAGAATAATGAAACCTGTCGTCAATATTCCAAGATAGCTCGAAATTTTCCCCAACAAATCTATTAAACTTTCACCATAATAGAGCCTCACATCTTTTTTATTAGGAATAACGAGCATGAAAGACGGAGATACCAAATAAACTTTTCTTGCTCCTTCAACTTTCCAGTTAGGATAATAAGAAATGCTAATTATGTGAGGTTTGCCAACACAATCTGTACTAAACTTTATCTCTTCAATATCTATCTCTTCTCTTATATTACATGAATTATTCAGAGGAACTTTTGGTATTTCTAAAAGTGAATTTGAAGACAAAGAAAATTCTGATTTATCGTCTGTAAAAACTAAAGGCACATCAAGTAATTCTTCTCTCTTAAACCATTCATAAGCCACAACTTTCCAGTTTTTTCTCTCAAAAACCACTGGTTGATACTTTGGTACTGTTACATATTTGTTTGGATTTATATTCAATTTATATATTTCATAAGGTTCAAAAGTTGCCACATGTGTATATAACTCATTATTCCTAAGATCATTTTTTACACTATCTGTCCTAGCTATAATATACTCAACATTGAACATAGCCAAATGTTTTGCCGCTTTCGTTGAATTATAGCTAGTACAAGGAGACCATTGAGGATATGGACACGGTGCAGTTTCTGATATTTCTGTTTGGAAATAAAATATAAAAGGTGAAGAAATACTTGATTGCATATACAATCCTTCGTACGTTGATCTTCCTGAGAAAAGAGGTAAAGACTCAAAGGCTCGTGGTGAACCAGCCAAATCATGGAGGTTAGAATGTTCAAAAATAACTCTTGGATCTTTGTAAGATCCTCTTAAATATTCATTGATATCTCTGAAAACATTCCAAAGAGGCTTATTTTCAAATCCCTCATAATTCCATTTTATCCAAAAGTGAATGTAAGTCACATTTTTGTTTACCCAAACTATATTGATGAGTAAAATCACAATTGTAACAATTGATATCAACCAGACTGTCCTAAATTTTCTTATTATTTCTCCAATAGCATACCCAGCTATCAAGGTTATAAGAAGTTGAATGAAAGGTAGAAATCTTATGTCAACAACACCCATTGCTGGAGATAAAAAATAAAACACACATGAAATGGAAATTGAGAATAAAAAGAAAAGAATTCTTTTATCCTTTTTTTTGATACCAATTATTATTCCTACACACGCTAAGAAAGCGAAAGGTAAAAGTATGTCTGGAAATATTTCTTTTCTTATATCAAAATAAATCCATTGGAAATTATAAGGTGTGGTATACTCCAGATTAAGGACAAATGGAACTAACCAGAAACCTATTAAAAGAAAAGCTAGCGCATAGACTTTAAAAAGATAAAATAAATTTTTGAATATTTTCTTTATTTTTTTGTTGATTAAAAAGAAAGCAGAAGATGCAATGGCGAATAATGTTGTGTAAATATGCGTGAAAGTTATAATGGCAAAAACAATCAAGTTTTTTATCAAGTTTTTTTGTTTATCTATACTAGAATAAAGTAAACCGAAAAACAACACTGTTAATGACAAACTAAAGCTATAAGAAAATTCTCCCGCTAATGTGCTTGGTATGTTTCCTCCCCACATTGAGTTGCCTTCATTGAATAGAAAAGCTAGTGTGAAAATAGCAGCAATTATTGGTGTTGGAAATTTGAAGCCCATTAATTTCAAAGAAAAAAATGTTGTTAAAGGTAATAGAAATGTACCAAGAACAGTAACCAACTTAAAACTGATCTCCAGTGGAATTAAGTAACTCATCAAAACACTTACAATAAAAAGAAAAGGGAAATAAAATTGGAATAGTGGAAATCCTGCATACCACCCTGGACACCAGCCAACTACTTTCAATTTTGGTAATAGATAGTGTTTTAGGAAATAGGCTGGATAGTAATGTGATGCTGTGTCTCCACCAGCTACTATTGTTTTCAAGAATAAATATTCTGGCTTGAAATAGCTAGTTAAAAATAAAAATATGGAAAAAAGTATGAAAAAATTGACCAAATTTTCTATATTTTTTATTAGAAAAGATTTCATAAATTTTGGACTAAATTCCATAAAAATAATTTTCTCTTTAAAAAATTTTGTTTTCTCAGTTTACTCTGTTGGTTTATATGTTTTTATCACAACCCTCTTTCTACCTCTTATACCTCTTTTTCTGGTTAAAATCTTTATGAGACCAATATCCGCTAAATGCTTCAAGAAATCTCTAAATCTCCTTTCTCCTACAGGACATTCTATTCTTTTAGAGTAAATTAAATATAACTCATCTGTGAAAATTCTTGTTTTTTCATCTACAATCTGCAGAATTATTTTTTCATCCAGATTTAGTTTTTCTTTCAAGATTTCGGGTTTAATTGGTTTCACAGTTGAGAGCACCATCTTCATATGCAAAACTTTAACTTTCTTTTCCCCTTCTTTTTCTGCAAATCTTCCAGCTCTAAGTAAGCATTCCAAACCAACTCTCACATCTCCACCATTTTGAACAGCGTGATTTGCTGCCAATAAAACAACACCACTTTCAAAAGAGAAAAATGCAACCTTTGCTCTTTCTTCAAGTATATCTTTCATTTCCAGTAGTG
>JAWBTN010000039.1:0-8713 GCA_039000415.1 Candidatus Aenigmatarchaeota archaeon
AGATATTTCTTCATACTAGAAGTTTATTCTCTTACAATTTAAAGTTTAGTTCGCTTACCTTTTATCAACTTTTCTTCGTGGACAAAATTGTAGCCAGATATAAGCCTAGCCACAATTTTGACCACAATCGCGCCACAACTTTCAGCTTAAAGTGTAATAAGTTGATTTTCCTTTGCCAAACCTCTTGAGCTTCCCTTTCTTCACAAGCTGTGCCAAATCCCTCTTGGCGGTATGTTTATCAACTTGATTCAACTTTTGGTAAATTGAGTTCGTGATCTTCTTGTGATCCTTCAAATACTCCAAAGCAGCTATTTGTCTTTGGTTAAATTCACTTAAAGCAACTTGTTGCTCTACAACTTTCACTTCCAAGCTTTTGGTCAAACCAAATTTTTTCGTTATCAAGCTCACAATATCAGCGCCAAAAAAGCCTGCTATCAAAGCTGTTATGACCATGCTGAAGTTGAAAACTCCAACTTCTTTCAATATCAAAGCACCAAAAGTCCCGAAAAATATTGAAGCTATTATCTCGATTAAGACCCTTCTCCAATCAATTCTAAAATCGATAACGCTCACGTAAGCCTTGTAGATTCCGAATAAAGCTCTTGTTATCGCCCCTAGGCTTGAGTAGAACATGAAGCTTGCTATCAAATGCAAATCTATCATTGTTACCACTTCTCAGTTATTAATTTAGGAAAGGAGTATATAAAATTAAGCCACCACTCAGAGTGGTGAAAATTAACCACTTAAGTGAGTTTAAAACTTGATTACACTCAACAAAAACCTTTTAAACCTCAATTTTAGTTGGTGATGAAAAAGTTTTAAAGAGAAAAATTTACACGTGTAACTCAACAACATCTTTATCCTTAAGCAAATAATTCAGCCCAACTTTTCTTCCAGAAAAAGAAGTTTCATCGAAAATTCTCGCGAATTTAAAGCTTTTCATCCAGTTTTTATTGATCCTTTCGATCAAATCTTTCACGCTACTCCCTTTCTTCAAAACCAAAGCTTTCTCTTCTTTAGGTTTTCCTATCGGCTTGGTGAAAACTCTCACTACATCAGCCTCTTCTACTATCTTCTTCAAAAGTTGTTCATGATCTTTTCTCTCGATCGACCAAAAAATTTTTTTCTTCTCTATTTTATGATCCGTGATGATTTTTTCAACTTCGGCTTTTTCTTCCTCGCTGTTAGCTAGGATTAAAATCAAATCTGCTACGTGAGCTAAACTCATGTGCCTGGGTAAAAAGAAGGAAGGGATTTCCACAAACTGAATAGCTACACCTTCAAAAAAACAAACTCCAGTTACAGGCTCTTTCGTTGTGTACGGCTGAAAGCTTACTTCAGCTTTAGCGTTTGTCAAAGCGTTCAGCAAAGAGCTTTTACCACTTTTAGTCAAGCCGAGAATTGCAACTAGTAAATCGCCGGATTTCTTAATACAAGCTTTTTTACCAGGCTTTCTACCCCTTTTCTCCAGCTTTTCTTCCAGTCTTGAAAGCCTCTTCCTCAGATCGGCCAGAAGATTTTCTGTTCCTTTGTGCTTTGGTGTTACAGAAATCAACTTCTTCAAGAGTTCGATCTTTCTTTCCAAACTTCTTTCTTCCAAATATTCTTTTTCAATCGCAAACCATTCAGCAGGTAAGTTTGCTGGCATAATGATACTTTGAGTGAAAAAATATTTTTTAATTTTTGAGGTTGTTCAAGAGATTGTAGAGTTCTTTCAATTCTTTTTCTATCCTCCAACCTTCAACCGAATCTATTTTTTTGTACTGGATTATGTTACCGCTTCTATCCTTGTAAAACCATTTGTAATTTGGTAGAAGTTTTTTGAATTTCAAAAATATCTTTGAAGATTTTTCTTCTTCGTCCACCGAAACTTCCAACACAACCCCTAAGTCATACACAACATACCTAACTTTATTCAACCTCAACTGTATTTCACCTCTTGGTAATGTTATCTCTTCTTCCATTTTCTCATAAGGAAATTTTTCCTCGTACAACACTTTCAAAATTTCTTCCACACCTTTTTTGATCTCTTCTTTCGTGACACTCATAATAGAAAAACTGTGGAGAAAAAAATTTATACTATTAACTTCTCAACCAACTCTCAAAACTTTTTTGTAGTTAACACCAAACCTTTCTTTCATAATTCTTTCCATGATTTTTCCTTAATTTGTATAAATACTGAAATTCCATGATATTAAAAGAAAATTTAATCTTTAAATTTTTTTCGAAGTTCTAGAACTTCTCAATAACCGAAAAGTATATGAAGTTTTTGCTCTAGGATATCTTATAATTTCCTTTGTTCTCATGAGGAAAATTTTTCAGAATTATACAGGCACTAGCATGCAAACATTATTTAAACATTTTATTCTTAAATTACCCGCAATTCCTGTACAAAAATCTGGACACTGTTTTGAAGTATCGATAAACTGTTTATTTCCATAAGCGCATTTCCCAGTTTGTTTATCTACTCCACATGCACAGTCTTCGTCACTATTGCAAGCCATCTTTTGAATCTCTGAAGGAAATCCAGGAATTTGACTTTCACTTTCACAAGCTTTCAAATCATCGTTAGTGAAATTTGGTAAACCTCCGTCCATCCCGAAATTGATTAAAGTAATTGATCTTTTTGTTTTATCTACGATTTCACTATTCATCACAAGATAAGTCGGCACTTCTCCTGAAAGCCAAAGTTCATTGATGATTTTGTTTCCTTCAAAAATCGTTTCTCTTCTAAATTTGTAAACCTCGATTTGCTTCCCAGATTCTAAAGTTATTTTTTCTTTACCAACAAAACTCCATTCAGAAGTGTCAACACTATATTCATTTTCCAAATTCTTCCTAGAAAATTCTTCAGAAGGTAAACCACTAGCAGTTGGTGGTAATTGTTTTAAACAAAGAGTTGGAGCTCTTTTTGTTTTCAACAGATAAACTGTTTCATTCGTTCCTGGATGGAATAAAATAGCAAATGTGAAACCCTCGATACCACTCTCCTCTTTTCCGTCTAACTCGATTCCAATATGTTCTTTACCTTGAATCGGAAGGGAAATGAGTTTAACTAACAATTTCCCGATTTTTTGAGTTGTTGCTCCACCTTCAATTGTTACACCATAGCCTTCCATTTTATATTCTGCCCAAGCTTCTTTTTTGAAGCCAATTCCTTTAATTTTAAGAATATTTTCTGGTGTTATGCCACCTTCCAAAGGTGTACCACTCTTTTGAACCCCTTTAAATAAAAACAGTGTTGCTACCAATGCTGAGGCAACAATTATTCCGGTTAAAATGAATATGAAATTTTTATACATAATTTATATTAAAAAAAAATTAAAAATTTAAATCCTATCCTTCTTCCAAAAGCCACTTCCACAAAGGCTTATAAACAATTCTCTTATTCTTAACTTTTAGCTCACCTTCATAATCCCAGGTAATTATAAGCAAATTTTCACATTTCAACTGCTCACTAGCTTTTAACAAAGCTTTTATTTCTCTTCTATCAATTTCATCTTTACCAGAAGCATAAGTAACTTGAATCAATTGCTTTATTTTTAATCCCTCTTTTACAACAAAATCAACTTCATTCTGCTGATAATCTTTCCAATAAAATATTTCCCAGTTGCTAAACCAATAACTTTTTTTCCTAAGAAGTTCTATGGCTACCAGATTTTCTATTAGCTTTCCAGTATTTTGACTCATCTTAAATCCGATTGTGTTAACAATCCCAACATCAATACAATAAATTTTTTTCGGTGCAAGAAATTGCTCTTTTAATTTAGGAGAAAATCTGTTAATGGTTTTTATTAGATATGCATTTTCCATCCCATTTATCCAATCTTTTATAGTGTGTAAATCTTTTATATCGAAGATATTTCTCAATTTAGAAAATGTTGTTTCCGATGAAGAATTTGCTATTAAATATTTTGCAAGCTCTTTAAACGTAGCTTTCTTCTTTATTTTTAATCTTTTTAAAATGTCCTTTTCAACTATATCAGAAAAAATCCTCACAAGAATTTCTTTTCCAAATAAATAAACCTCTGGGAGACCACCAATTTTTAGATAGTTGTTAAGACTATTTTTTACAATAGCCAACGTTTTTGTTGAGTAAAGGTTTTCGTTCTCAAAAGTTATATCATTATATTGTAAAAACTCCCTAAAGCTAAATGGAAATAAAGTAAAATCAATATATCTTCCAGTTAAATGAGTTGCTAATTCGCCAGATAAAAGTTTTGAATTACTTCCAGTAATTATAACCTTTTTTGTTCTTCTCAATCTATTAACAAAAAGTTCCCAAGCATGTATATTATGTGGTTCGTCCAAAATTACATGATCTATTTCCCCATACAGTTCATAAAAGCTTTGTAGCAATTTCTCAAAATCTTTTGTTGTAAATTCTGTTAGTCTTTCGTCATCAAAATTTATATATCCATATTTTTCTCCTTCAAAAATTTGTAGTGAAAAAATTGATTTTCCACATCTTCTAATTCCCAAAATTGCCAATATATTTGGATGTAACAGGTATTTTTTCAGCTTATTCTTATCAGCTTCTCTTTTAATTATTTTTGTTTTCTTGAATTTTTCCTCCACTTCTTCTTTTTGAGCTACTATAACCCTTTTAATTTCTTCAATGTTCATAATATTATAATCACAAACATTTTTAAAAAGCTTGTAGTTATGTTGTTAAAATAACAACTATTTCCATAAAAGTATGCACTTAATCGCTTTATTATCCTCATAATTCCATCTAATATTGACAAATTTTACATTTTAGTTCTTCAGAAGCCTTAACTAAAGCTTTTTATTTCTTCTATCAATTTCATCTGCTAACCAAAGCCTTGCCATGCTAAGAATAGCTTCTTTCATTTTTCTTCCAAAAGCCACTTCCACAAAGGCTTATAAACAATTCTCTTATTCTTAACTTTTATCTCATCTTCATAATCCCAAGTTATTATCAAAAGATCTTTACAT
The DNA here is from genome assembly GCA_039000415.1 of Candidatus Aenigmatarchaeota archaeon. Taxonomy (GTDB): domain Archaea; phylum Aenigmatarchaeota; class Aenigmatarchaeia; order CG10238-14; family SCSR01; genus JAVZGQ01. Next base: position 4,960 of record JAWBTN010000039.1, read on the forward strand.
TTCAATTCTTCACTTGCTTTAATCAAAGCCTTAATTTCCCTTTTTTCAATTTCATCTTTACCAGAAGCATAAGTAACTTGAATTAGTTGCTTAACTTTCAATCCTTCCTTCAAAACAAAATCAACTTCATAATCATTTGATTTGAAGTAAAAAATGTCGTCAAATTTTCCTTCGAATTTTTTCTTCAAGAGTTGCATAGCTACTAAGTTTTCAATTTTTTTACCAATATCTCTTGAAAATCTTGGTTCAATCCCAAAGTAAACATTATCAACTAAATAAATCTTAGCAGGGTATTGAGCCCTCTCGCTATACTTTAGAGAAAATCTCTTCACAGGAAAAACAAACAGGGCTTCTTCCACGTACTTTAAGTAATTCGCCAAAGTCTTTTTGCTAACTTTTAAGCCAACTGATTTGAGTTTATCCTCGATTTTTGATATCGAAACATAAGAAGAAGAATTGGCTATACAATACCTAACAAAATAATCCATAAGTGCTATGTTTTTAATTTTGAATCTTTCTATCAAGTCCTTGAAGAATATTGTGATGAAATAAGTTCTTGCAATTTCAAGTTTTTTATTTTTTTCATCAGTCAAAAGAATTTCCGGGTACCCGCCAAATTCCACGTACTCTTTCAAAAGCCTTAAAATTTCTCCAATTTTTGCTTCTGAGACTTCTCTTTCAATTTTGAATTTTTTAATTTCAAGGAATTCTCTGAAGTTGAAAGGAAAAATTATGAAAGAAATACACCTCCCTCTCAACTCTGTTAAAATTTCTTTGCTTAAGAGTTTTGAAGAAGAGCCAGAAATTATTATTTTATACTTTTGAAAATTGTGTAGAGTTCTGAGAAAAGAAGACCAATTCTCAAGTTCTTGAATTTCGTCTAAGAAAAGAAAAATCTTGTCCTCAAACAAGGAATTGACTTCTTTCAAAAATTCAGAAATCCCAACTTTTTTTGTTCTCGGATCAGTGAAATCCACGTAAACAACATTTTCTTTACTCAGTTTCTTCTCAAAAAGCTCTTTTATGAGTTGAAACATGAAGTAAGTTTTCCCCGCTCTTCTTGGTCCTATTATTGAAACAATATGGTTGTTCATCCAAACTTTTAAATCTCTTTTGACTATGTTTTGTGGTAGTTCTTTCTCTTTCCACTCCAACAAAACTTCTCTTAACATAAAAGAAATATAGGAAACAAAAAATATATATTTTTGTTTCCTACAGGAAAAGTAAACAAATTGAAGTTTTAGAACTGGCGAATAAAACTTTAGGGATTATTGGCTTAGGAAGAAATGGCAGAGAGTAGCTAATAAGTAAAAAAACTTTTGTCCGTAAGTTTGTATTACTCGATTTTTAAACCCTAAACAAATTAATATCCCTTTATTCCAATTTATTTATGGAGTGTGAAACTTTTGTACTCCCAGGAAATCTTGTCACTACTTAAAAGTAAAAAAATTTCTGTTGGAGATCGAGTGAGAGTTAAAAAGGGTAAAGTAAGCTATGAAGGCTTGTTAATGCCAAGGATAACGTTGGGTGATCCTTCAGTTCTTGTTGTTAAACTTGACAATGGTTATAACGTGGGAATAAAGTTTGAGAAAGGTGTAGAGATAAAGTTAGTTAAAAAAGGAAAACCGATAAAATTCAAACCTTCTGTTTTTAAACCGAAATTTGAGAAAGAAAAGCCAACAGTTTCCATATTGGGGTGTGGTGGAACCATAGCTTCAAGGGTAGAATACACAACAGGAGCAGTTTTCCCAGCTTTTTCTCCTGCTGACTTGCTTTCCACTTTTCCAGAAATAGGCGAAATGGCCAACATTAAAGCAAGAAAGCTTTTCGATTTGTTCTCAGAAGACATGACACCAAGCCATTGGCAAATCATAGCTAGGGAAGTGGAAAAGGAAGTTAAAGATGGTTGTGATGGCGTTGTTTTAATGCACGGTACCGATACTCTACACTACACTTCAGCTGCATTGAGCTTCATGTTGAGGGATCTGCCTGTTCCTGTTGTGTTAGTAGGAGCTCAGAGGAGTAGTGATAGGGGGTCGAGCGATAATGCTATGAATTTGTCTTGCTCTGTTTTAGCAGCGAGCAAAAGCGATGTTGCCGAAGTTTGCGTTTGCATGCACGCAAGCATGAATGATGATTTCTGTTTTCTTCATCAAGGCACGAAAATCAGGAAAATGCACACAAGCAGAAGGGATGCTTTTCAGTCTGTAAACGTTTTGCCTTTTGCAAAAGTTTGGTATCAAGAAAAGAGGATTGAGTATTTGAGGTATGACTTCAACAGAAGAGGTAAGAGAAGCTTGAAAGTTGACGATAAGATAAACCCAAACGTTGCTTTAATCCACGTTTATCCTGGAATTAAACCTGAATTCATAGAAAGTCTATCGAAATATTTTGAAGGTGTGGTTTTGGCTGGAACAGGTTTAGGCCATGTTCCGACCAATCCTGGTAACGATAAGCTAGCTAAGAGCTTATTACCAGCTATCAAAACATTGATTTCTTCAGGAATTCCTGTTGTAATTGCACCACAAACGATTTTTGGTAGGCTCAACTTGAACGTTTATTCGTCTGGTAGGCTTTTGGATGAGGCTGGGGTTATAGGTAACGGTTGTGATTGGTTACCTGAAACTGCTTTTGTCAAGCTTGCTTGGGTTTTGGGCCACACTAAAGATATGAAAAAAATTAAAGAGATGATGTTAACGAACTATGCTGGTGAAATATCGAAAAGGGTTGAAAGATGAGTGAAAAAATAGAAAATTCACTTACACAATTATTAAATAAAGTAGATATTATCCCTAGAGCTCTAAGAGTTAACAAGACAAATGAAAAAATTAAAATGTCTACAAAAAATTTAGATCCCAGAGTTATTTATAAGCTTTATTGTGAAGAAAAAAAGTCGCTACCCGTGATAGCAAAGAGCATCGGAATTAATACTGGTACTTTGTGGCGTTGGATGAAAAAGCACAACATACCAACTAGAAGTAAATCAGAAGCAGGAGCTTTGCGGAAAAAATTAGTAATTTCTCCTGATGAACTAAAAGAGCTATATTATGAAAAGAAAATGAGTACCAAAAGTATTGGGATGTTATATAATGTCTCAGGTGCAGCAGTAAGTTATATAATGAAAAAATGGAAAATGTCTACAAGAACTCCAGCCCAGATAGGAGTTCTAAAGATGAAAGCCCCTCCTTACGGAGAGATTTATAAGATGTATACAGAGGAAGGGAAATCGACTGAAAAAATAGCAAAAATCTTAAATGTTTCGCCTTCTTCTGTGCGTAAATGGTTGAAGAAAGCTAACATACCTATAAGAAATAGGGCAGAGGCATGTAGAAAGTATCCGAGAAGTTCTTTTTCTCAAGACAAATTGATTAAGGCATATTTACTCGGATTCTGTATTGGTGATGTATATGTACGCCGACGCTACCAAACTATAGAAGTATGGACAACAACCACACATCCAGCCATGATTTATCTCTTCTCTGAACTCTTTTCAAAATATGGTTATGTATCCAAATATCCTAGAAAAGGAACATTAGGTTATGAGTGGGGAATAAGATGTGGTCTTGATGATTCATTTTCTTTTCTACTAGAGAAATACAGAAGAATGATACCAGAATGGATAGTACAAGATGAGGATGAAAATACATTTTACTCTTTTTTAGCAGGTTATGCAGATGCAGAAGGTTATTGGGGGATAAGTAAATCACATAAAGATAAGATAAACACTATCTTTGAGCTTCAGAGTAAAGATATA
>JAWBTN010000004.1:0-21373 GCA_039000415.1 Candidatus Aenigmatarchaeota archaeon
GTGCTTTAGTTGGATCAGCTATAAAAATTGAAACCTTTGCTGGAGTTGTTGATATCCAACTTATGGAAAAAACAGAAAATCCAGTAGTGGGTAAAATCGTTACTGAAGCAAAACAAGGAACTTCTACAGTGATAAAAACCGAACAAGAACTCAATACCCAGTACCAAATCTATAGAACAAAATTAGCAGTAACTGCAACTCAAACAAATCTTAAAAGAGACATAGCAGCTCAAAAAATAACTGAAATGCTTGCAAAACAAATATCAGGTATTTTCTAAGAAATCAACTCCTTACTAAAAACCAACTTTTCTTCCCTCCCCCCCCCTTCTTTTTCTACCTCTTCATTTTTCCAGTTTTTGGAACTTTGGAAAATCTATATTTTAAGAAGTATATTTAGAACCTAGAGAAAACGGATTCTTGAGGAGGAAAGAAGAGGTGGTTAACGAAGAAGTAGGAGAGGTTGTTTTGAGAAAGTATCAAAAAGAGGCTTTAGATTTTTTAGCTAGAAATAGATATAAGGGTTATATTGTACTTCCTCCTGGTACTGGGAAAACTCTTATTGCTTGCTATGCTATAAAAGAATGCAGGCCTGCGAAAGCATTAATACTTTGTCCAAAGTCAGTTATTAATGACTGGATAAGAGAACTAAGAAGGATAGGAATATTAGAAAGATACTACATCATCATGAATTATGAAAAATTTCTAGCAACTTATGGAGATGCTAAGAAATTACCTTATATTGATTTCCTTGTATTAGATGAAGCTCACAGAATAAAAAACATAAAAGCAAAAACGACCAGGTTAGTCATGAAATATAGATTTTTTAACATACCTAAGATATTACTTTCAGCAACACCATTTAAAGACCTGATTGATCTTTATACTCAGTTTACAATCTTAGACCCTTATCTTTTCGGGTCGTGGAGAGAGTTTGTTGAAAAATACTTTATTAAAGAGGAAAATTCCTTTGGAGGAGTTACTTATATACCAAAAGATGGAACAGAAAAGGAAATCTTTAAGAAAATTGCTCCTTACATGTTTAGAAAAAGTAGAGAGAAACTAGCCCTTACAGGTATTAAAAAGATAAAAATTAAAAAAGTATTTAAAACTCCAGAAGAATACTCCTGGGAAAGGTTTAAAAAAGAGGTCTACAAACAGGTTGTTGAAGAAATAACATCTGACTTTCAACCCTTAGACGAACTTGACGAAAACGAGATCTTAGAAAAGCTGATAGAAGAGCTAAGAGGTAAGTTTATAACAATGTACAGACTTTCACAGATAAACAATACTGAAAAACACGAATTTATCAAGGAATTTGTTGAAAACAATCCAGACACTGTGGTTTACACGAGGTTTGTTGAAGAAGCCAAAATTCTTGCAAGAATAACGAAAGCTTATCTTATAACTGGGGAAACAACAGAAAGTGAAAGAAAAAGGATTTTAGCAAGACAGGACAGGCCTCTTGTTATGACATCTGCTCTTTCTGAAGGGGCAAATCTTAATGGATACGGAAATCTTATCTTTTCAACCATTCCGTCAACACCTAAAGAGTTAATTCAGATAGCTGGAAGAATAGATAGACTGACCCAGGAAAGGAAAGCTTTAACTTATGTTTTTCTTTTAGACGAGTACAATTTAAAGATGCTGAAGCTTTTAAAAGAGAGAAAGCAACTAAATGACATGTTAGCTGATGAGTTAAAACAAATAAAGAGACAAGCAAAAGAAGTGTCTGTCAGATCAGGATTTTAATCAAATCTTTTTTGTTAAAATCCATAAAAGACAAACGTAACCTTTAGGAGGGAAAAGATGACTGGAATATAGGAAAGCAGCAAGAATTCAACGAGAGAAAAACTGTAAAACTTGAAACCTTCCAAAAAAATAAAATGTCTTAAAGAGGGGGAGAGAAGACCCCCTCTTCTAGAAAAGTAAAAGTTTAAAACCTTATTCCTAATTTAAGGCCATAAACTTCTCTTTTAGACCCAGGTTGATAAAGCTCTCCTTGAACTACGTCAGACCACTTAGTGTCAGACTTTCCAAATTTGTCTCTTTCGTAAAACAAACTAGCGTAAAAGTCTAAGTTCTTTTTGATTGCGTCTTTAACTCCGATCCCTAATTCAGCTCCATAGCCTAATCTTCCTTCTGGCTTAACTGTAACGTCCAAAGCAGAAACTCTGTTTTTTACATTAAAAGGATACTTAACGTACAAATCACCGTAAACGTAATAAGATTTCCCTAAGCCGTAGCTGGGTAAAATTCCAATTTTTACGTAATCTTGAGACCATCTTTCGGTATATCCAATGGCTAGTGGTTCAATACTAGAGTCTACACTTCTTTTCCAGTACTCTCTTCCAAGAGCTAAATAAGGCTTTGTTGTAAGCCCGCTATAACAAAATTTGTAAGAAAATTTAATTTCGGCATTCCATCCGTTGTAGTTAGTTTTTGACTTAAGCAGTTCTTTTCCCCAAGTTTTTCCTTTGTAGTCTACGTCCCCACCGTAAATACTAAAAGACGGCTCAATTATAGGAAGAAAAGCATATCTTTTAGTTTCCAAACTTCCAAATAACTTAACTCCGTGCATCCATCCTTCTTCTTTTACAGAGGCTTTTTCTTTCCACTTAAAATAATAAGGAACGTATTCAGCTCCTAACGAAAAGTTAAAAACCTTTTCTTTCTGAAAAACTTCTTCTGCTTTGAGGTCATTTACATTAAAAGAAAGTAAGCTTGCTAAAACACCAAGCCCTACAAAGCAAGTTAACTTCTTCATAACCGCACCTCCTTTCAAAAATTTTTTCTGAGTTCTGTTATATATATTAAAACCAAAAAAAGTTTAACAATTAACGATAATCAAGAATTTAAATAAAGTATAACTTAAACTTGGAAAACTACGGATCTTTTGACGACAGTCTTAGCTATGAAAATTATCTCAAATTTACTGCCAAATGGCTTGAAAAGGTATTTTTACTGTAAAAAGAATAAAAAACGCCATCATAAAATTACAATAAAAGAGAAAAAAAAAAGCAATAAAGAATGTGGGTTGAAGACATACTTGAGGATTTAAACCGTTTAAAAGAGATTTTAAGTGGAGGAAGTTTATTTACTTCATCTTTTAAGTCTTTTCAGGTTCAGGAATACTATACCGCTTTAACAAAAGGCTTGCAAGAAGCTCAAACGGTTGACTTGCTAAAAAGGATTCTTGAAGAAATATTGCAATCTGATTATTAGAAAAACTTTGTGTTAAAGAAAAAGTAAATTTGTCTAAAACCAAGAAAGTAGAGGGCATCGTAAAAAAGCTTTTTTTAAAACAAGAAAAAACCCCTCTACAGGTTTCTCATCTAAGACAACCTCAACAATATCTGTATTATACATTTCTCACCCCTTTGTTTCTAACAAATAAATAATTTTGTTATATGTCATATACATTTTAGCAATAAAATAAGCAAAGACCTTTCGGAGGACAAACTTATGTAAGGTGAATGGACTATAAAAATTGAGCACCAGTTACCTTACAAGAGTCTAATTGCTTAGAAGTTTTTCGATTTTTCCTATTTCAGCACCACGTATAATATCCACAAATCTGCTTTTTCCCCCTCCAACCTCAAAAATAAATCCAGATGGCACTCCAGTAAAACCATATTTGGAAAAAATTTCTATATTTTCTTCAACTTTATCTAATCCAGCTTTACATGGCTTTAATGCGGTATTTTGGTTTAAACGAACTTCTTTAAAAGCCTTTATTCTTTCATTTGATGTCTTGATACCACATAAGATCCCTGCAACTACATTCTTCCCCTGTTCACTTAAAACGGGAGTAAAAATCACGTAAACTCTTATGTTTTTAGTTTTTACCTTATCCTCGAGATATTCAATTAGTCTTTTACAATGGGGACAATAGGGATCTCCCATAACAACAATTTCGTAGCGTGGCTCTTTTTTACCCAAACCAAGAACAACGTCGGCTTTTTTCCTAAGAAGAGTGTAATCTTTTTCAACTAGTTCCTTAATTTTTTCATAAAATTTCTTTTCCTCCTCTTTCATTGCTTGTTGTAGTTTTTCAAAAGCTTCTCTGTTTACCTCGTTGAACCTTTCTGAAGTTATAGATTTTACCCTATCTCCTTCTTTTACCCTTATATCTCCCAAAATTACGAAGTCTTTACCGAAATAAATGATATTTTTCATAACTGAAAGATCTTTTAATCCCCCTGGATGTGGGAAGGAGACAACTGCTTCGCATAGCTCAAATTCATTAAGGGTGATTTCTCTCACTTCAAAAACTTCAACTTTTCCGTTTTTATCTTGTGTAAACGGCGAAGTTAGTTCAGAAATGACTTGTTTAGCATTTTCTTTAGAACAAGTAAACTCTTTTGCATCTAAAATTTGAAAATGAGAAGCTAACATTCCAGAAAAAAAGGCAATTCCTCCAAATACTACATACAACGCTTTTTTCATTAGAAAACCTCCCTTTTTAGATTTGTTTTTTATATTATTAGAACAGGAAAAAGTTAGTAGTTTTTATTTGTTTTATGGACACCATGTCTAGAAAAAATAAAGTAGGGAAGTATCTACTGTAGTCTTATATTTTCATTAAAACTTGTGTATAGCTTTTGGTCAAGAAGAGTGTTTTAAAAGACAAGAGTACACCAAGAGAATTGTACACTTGATCCCAAGGTATATAAATCCGACTACCGAAATAAACGAACAATTGAGATAAAGAAAAATAGGTAAGAAAAGAAAGTATTTAGTAGACAAGGAAAAATCATCCTATCTGTGGTAAACAGTAGTAACTATATCTAAAGTCCTGGAGGATAAGGTAAAGATAAAAAACAGAACAAAAAACGCAACCGCTACAACTTTTTGTCTTTTCAAAACAGGCATTTTGCTTTACCAGAACTTCTAAACACCATATCCAAGGAAGACCTAATATGCACAGAACTACTATTGTATCTATTATTTCTTTGTTACTTAGAACCAAACTAAGTATTTCTTACATTCGCTTCCTCTCTTTTTTATTTGCTACTATGTATAATTAGAACCGAGGGTTATTGAAATAAAACGTTTTGAATTAAGAGAGCATTAAATAACTCCTTTTTGCCGAACTTGATGAAGGTTTGTATCAAACTTGAAAGAAAAAATTTGCGATGTTGTAATCGACTTCTCTTTATCTAAGTTGTTATAGTCTGAATTTCAGTACAATAAACTAGTCCTGATAAAGATAAAAAACAGCGAAACTTGAAACTAGCATCTACATACAGTGTTCTCTTATCAAGTACAAAAAATACTACTTCTTTTTTTTTCTAAAGATATTGCAAGAATAATAGATATGAACTAAAGTAACAACAACCACTGAAAGAGCAGCAAACGAAACAAGTAAAATCTCAGGAAGTACACCTCCAATAACAAAGGGAAGAAGGATCAAGACAATAAAGAAAAGGATCACTCCAATTACTGGAGCTTTAGAATATTCCCATTTTAAATAATTTACAAGTCCCTCTTCATCTACTTCTTTCAAAACTTTTTCAGTAAATTTTGATAATTCAGAATCACTGCCTCGTATATTCTTTTCTTTTATTACCTCTTTTAAAAGAAGCAGTAATTCTTCTTTGGAAAGCTTCTCAAGATTTACATCTTTTTTCATGCTCCTCCCTCCTTTTACTTTCTTCTTTAATATATTATATTAAAATCATGAAAAGAAAATTCGTTATGTATTATGCTATCTCTTTTTCGTATGAAATAATAACTTTATAAGCTCAACCACAGAGATTTTGTAGTTTACTGAACTGCCTATTTTTTGTAGTTCAAGTCCTTCGCATAGGCTGAAGAAAATCAATTGGAAGTTAATATATAAAACCTCATTCTGAAGTTCTGATATTATGTGTTCTATAAATTGAATTGGACACAAAAAATAAACCTTATCCCGTCCTTTTTTCAAAAAACCAATAAACTGATGACCTAAGTCTCCTTGCAGAATTTCATATCCCTGAATTGAAAAATTTTCTATCTCATCAACTAAATAAACTATTCCTGGACCATTTTCTCCTTTAAAATAGCCTAAAGGAGGGACTATTTTTAGTTCAGTCATATGAAAATATCCTCTTTATTTCCCTACAGATTCTATGGATTTTCTTTTAAATTCATTTGCATCTACATCACTTGATAATTTAAATACATTTTCGATATACTTTCGAACAGTGTCTTCAATACTAAATTTTACCTTATTTCTATTCTCCTCAAGCATGTCTAAAACCTTTTTCTCAGAAAACTCGATTCCCAATTTAGGAATATTAGCATCCGGTGCCTTAGGTATTTTCCAAGAAGGAGTATTCTGCCTAAGAGATTTCACTTCTTTAGAATTAATCTCAGCCTGATGAGGAACTATTTTTTCCACTTTTTCTTTCATATTGGCAATTTGAGATGAAATCTGAGATTCCCCATTTTCTATCTTTGTCTTTATCTCATGCATAAACTGGTTGTCCTTCAGTTTATCATCTAAAAACTTACGTACTTCCTCATAAAATTTAACCGTTTCACCACTAGCTAACTTATAACCTATATCCCTCATAGCACGAAATACATCTCCTTCATGATATCTGTCTGCCCAATACTTGACAAAATAAGTAGTCAAAGCATGAGAAAGTTGGGTGCCTGCAGCCTCAGCTATCCTTACACTTTCAGCTATCTCTGCAAGTTTACTAGCTCCAATGTTTTTAAGATAAGAAACAACATCTCCAATTGAATAACCTAGTCTGTCAACAGTAGAAAATGTATTTATTAAAGCCTCAGCTTGAGATTCGGCAATAGCAGATTGAAGAGTATTACGATATTTGTCCATTGCCTGTTTTCGTTCCTCTTCACTCCATCTTGTTGAATATTTCCATCCTCCACCAAATTTAACGGGAAACTTATCAGGAAGACCTAGTCCAAATTGAATCGCAAGTTCATGAGCACTCATTCCACTTTTCGCTACTATCTCTGCAAACTCTTTGTCCTTGCCTATTAGCTCTTCGATTCTTTTTGCCAGACTTTTAATGTATTCTTTTCTACGTGTATTTTCAATAACTTTGCCAAGTTCACTCTTCTTTGTAGTGTTATACACAATTCCCCACTCCTCTTTAATTGCTTCCGCCTCTCTAACTGCTTTGTCCTTAACGTAATCTTTGAGAAATTTACTATCTAGTCTAAAATTCTGAGGTAAATCGCTAACTTCAAGAAGGGTCATCTTATCATCTTTTAGACTATAACTAAATAAAGCAGTACCAGCATCAGTCTTGACGGTTACTCTATGAAAATTCCCAGCCTCCGTTATACTTACAGCTCCTTGATTAAGTAATTTCTCAGAAACAATAAGACCACTAACAACGTCACCTCCTAATAAAACCTTTTTATCCTCTTCAGACAAATTAGAAAAATTCTGTCTAGCCATATACTTCAAAGCTCCATAAAGAACAATAGAGGTTAAAAAGGCTCTTTCATTATTTGAATACTTTCCGTATAAATAACCTTCTTCCTCAGGACGTAAGTTTATCAAACCAGAAGATCTAAGCACATTTTGCATAGTTTCTACTCTCCCAACAGTCCCCGAATAACCCAAACTCCAATGTTGGGTACTTCCCCAAAACAACCTATTAAAGCCTGTCCTTCCAAGACTGTCTTCAAAACCCGCCCCTTTAGTTATAGAATCAAATAGTTTGCTTTTTTCTGCAGATACCAATGAATTCAAAAACGACCTAGTTCCCCCTAAACTCACTGCTGTTTCAGCTGTAGCCCTAGGAAGGGACGTAAACCCTGGAGCAACTTCAAGAGGTCTTGCCCCTAAACTTTCTCCCATGGAAGCTCCACTAGACATAGGTACACTACTTGCAATCTGACCAGCTGCTAATGCTAATACAGTACCACCAAAACGAACAAGCATCGTAGTAAAAAACGTAGCAAGCCCAAGACCAGCCCACCTCATCGCACCAAATACAGCAACCGTCTTCGCAGAAACACTGGGAAGACTCATCACAAACGCCATCCCAACACCACTACCATAATTAGTCAAACTCGGAGCAAACCTCACAGCAAAATCATTACCAAACGAAAATATCGCCGCATCTATAACACCCCAACACAATAACCAAAGATATAAACCAAAAAGAACCATCAACGCTCTACCAGCAAGAGGCGTTGCCATAAGCAATATCACAAAAGGAGAAATACCTATAGCTAAAGCAGTAAACACACTCTTAAGCACAGGTATCCACGAATTAGCATGCTGACCAAGTCCCCATAACGTCGACATCGTCTGTCTTGTCGCAAAAGTCCTCAAAGCATAAGATAAATCATTCTTAGCAAAAACGTCCTCAGCAATAGTAGTCATTATATACTGATACCAAACTAAATCCAAAGTAACCGGCCCTATACCAGAACTCATCGCATCAGCTATCTTGTTCACCGCATAACTCAGCAACCTCTCACAATCTGCTACATTCTCTACCTCACTAGCCCTACACGCACTCCTCAAATGGTTAAATATTAAAGAAGTCTGAGAACCAATATTCTTCTCCTGATTAATATAACTAATAAGCACATTACCAGCTGTAGCACAATCCGCTACCTTTTCAGTTCCGTCAGTATCATAATACTTCGTATTAACAGCAGGATTCTTAGCTAAGTTTATTGCATCTAAAAACGTAATCTCTCCCTTAAGTAATTTTTCCATGTTAATAGTTCCACCACCTGATCTACCAATCTCAAAAAGAATACAATCCTTTACATAATTCTCTGCCGTTTTATAAAAATACTCCTTCGCAGGAGGTAAACTACTAAATAGATCAGTCGTAATCTTATAAGAAAGCCCCCCAGCATTCCTTTCATACTTTGCATACTCATCTATAGCCAACGTATCAATTATCTTAATAAAAGCTCTCTCAACTTTGTTCGTAACGTAAGCAGTTAAAGCAAGAACCTTAGGTATGCCAGAAATCTCCTGAGGGCCTCTGTTTAAAACCGGATCGTATATAACCAACTTATCTTTAGGAAGAACAAGAGCAGACACAACAACTAAACTCCCAATAAAAGGAACCATCCACCCCCTAAAAAAACTAATATTAACTCCAATGGCTGTTTTTAAAAGAAGAGAATAAAATAAAATAAGTGCACCTAAAATAACCGCAGTAAGAGCTAAAACAGAAAATTCTCTGTCACTAAAAATTAACGCAACCCGATTCCATGCAGTAACAGCTGCATCATACCCTCCATAAGTATAAAACTCGTAAGTATCCGCAAAAGCTTGCCCAATACCTACAGTAAAAAATGCACCTAAAACAAAAATTAACCCCCTCATATCCGTCTCCTTACAATAAACCTAATCTTCTCAAAGCAGCTGGATTAACCCCAGAAGGACTAGTAAGAATCTTCAATGCCTCCATATAATAAGTATAAGCCTTAAACGCAAAATCAAGCGAAGTATTAGTCTCTAAAAGTGCATTTAGATACCCTTTATACACAATGTCTCTGAACTTATATACGTTTTCCTGAATTTCAGAAATCCACTGGGAAAAAGAACAAGCTTCTGGACATTTATTCTGATCACACTGAGGAGTATTTCCAATCATAGTCGCAACCTCATTTGCCGCACTACCAAGTTTTATAAGAAGTGCATAAAATACTCCACGAGCAGTAACAGGAGTAACTGAATCAACTAACTCAGGAGATCTAGTTAGCGCAGCAATATTGATAATGGTATCCAATTGAAAAGGTACAGCACCCAAAAGGGCTTTATACTCAGAAGATACTCCCGATTTGCTTACCTTAGAACTATACGCATTAAGAAGAACATTCCTTATCCTGTTTTGAAAGTCCAAATCCCTTTCTGTTTCTCGCCCATCTCTACCAACAATAGATACCTTAAATTCAGAACTACTCGGATCAATTTTTAAAGCTTTTGGCTTAATATATTCAAAATTACCGTTTCGTACTATAATATCTCCAGTAATCGCCCTTAAAGCTCCCTCAAGGGTTGAATCATAAATACCATAATTTTCAAGAACGTATCTAACAAAAGAACCCTTGTTATAAACGTTCCTAACTACGTCGGGACAGTCTGTAGTAATCCTCTCTTGTATTTCACTTGGTGTAGGAGGATTACTTTCTGTATCTTTTCTACTTCTATAAAACAAACTTGTAATACCTTCTGACATCTTCTTAAACATGCTCGCATAATAATTTTGAACCTGAGTTATAGTATCCGGATTATTAAGATCTATACTTAAAAGAGGTTTTATCAACTGACATTCGTCAAACTGAAGCATATTTAGCATGTTTATAATATGCTCAATCCAGTTTAACTCCGTGCCAAGAGTACTAGACAAAGTATTCAGAGCTATCTTAAAGGCTACTACCGGAGCCATCTGAATAAGGTTCTGGAGCTTCTGAACTAGATAATCAAACCCAACAAAACTAAAACCCCCTAAAAAAGCATCTATACCACCACATCCAACATTTAACCTAGGTAACTCTATAGAAAATAACCTTGTCGGTGTACCTAAACCAGTTCTCGCAGAAAAACTTCCAAAAGTTAAATACCCCCTCTCCTGCGTCTTATAATAACCAGGACCAGATGATATAAACTGATTAAACCAGTTATCAAACCAGTCAGCATTTGCACCCCTTACACTTGTAAATAGAAAAACAAAACATAACATCAAAATACCAACCCTACACATAAAATACCAGCCCCCTTAATGACTTTTTACAAAATTTTTTAAAAATGGAAACTACAAAAGGACTTAAAAATAACAGCCCAATAAAACTATTCTGACTTTTCCATGATCTCTTCAGCTGCTGGCAGAGTTAACACATTCTGCAAAATCCACTTAGGCTCATCAACTAAAACATAAACATACCTTGCAGAATAAAAATTCTTACCAGAAAAATCTTGATAAGGTAAAATCAACACTCTTACTATCTTGGGAGGAGTCATAATAGGTGTTTTAGGATCTTTAAGCAATTTACTCAAAATATCATACAAACTTTCCACGTACTGCCTTTCCGCAGGCGAAAGTAACATAAAATCTCTTAAATAATAAGAGGTCTCATTTCCATCCTTTTGGTCCCTCTTTTCCTTTTCAAACTCTTTATAAAGCTGATAACCAACTTTAGTCTCTTCTGACTTTAAACTCTCTTGGTACGCCTGAGGTATGCCAACACACTTACCAGGATCTGGATGAGGACAACTAAATTCTTTTTGATAAGGATTAACAGCAGCACTACACGCAAATAAAAAAGAAGATAAAATAAAAAGTATAAACCTTTTCATATCTCTCCCTCCTACTTTTTAATAAGTTTCGTAATCCTTAAGTTCAAGCCACACACCTTCGCTTATAACAACCGTTACTGTTTTTACAGGAAGAACTTCAACAACTGGAATAGTCTGTCTTGCTAGTTCCATATAAAACTGAACTAACTGATCTGCTGCGCTTTTTATACCTGATGCTACTCCACTTTTCAAAACCTCTTCAGCTTTAGGAATAGTAAGTGCACCTTGAGGAGAAACACTCCAAGTATAAGCTGAAGTCCCTAAAACATTACTTAAACCAGAGACAAATCCAGCTAACATAGCTCTTGCAATTACACTTCCTACTTTGCTTACAACCCTTCCACGCAGTCCTATCTTTCCATCCGTATCAACAACAAAACCCTTCACCCTCTGATCTATAACCGCTCTTCCCTTTTTGTCTACACAAGATAAGCTAACTATTCTCACGTCTGCCCGTTCAGATGCAAGATTACCAAGTCCTTCTCCTATAACAAAACATCCCTTAAGATTTGCTTTTACCTTGTTAGGTAAAATTGCAGGAGCCTTAATTCGGAGTAAACAAGGAACAGGATGCCCCTCTCCCTTGCTTATCGCTGGAGCATCTAAGCCTGAAAGAAGGGTCGCCTCCATAAAAGAAGGAGGAAGATAATACTTTTTTTTTACCCCCTTTGTATCAATCTCTTCCCCTTTTCCCTCCACCTTTCTTGGCTCTCCACTGACTCTCTGTATCTCACCAATTACTTCAACACTTGGCTGAGGCGGTGGAGCAACTACAAAAGTTTCATTTCCACGAGAAGTAGTCATAGCAGGCGGAGGCGGTGGAGGTGGTGGAGGTGTAGGTGGAACTGAAGTAATTTCTTCTCTTGGAGCCTTTTTTGCTTCTTCCTTTACTCTCTCTATCTCCTTAAGTAATTCCTCCCTTTCTTGCTTTAAAGCCTCTATCTGCTGGCGAAGCTCTTCATACTGCTTGCTTGCCTCAGCATAATAAGCCCTCTCAAGTATATCCCTCTGAAGTCCTATCTCAGTTACGTTAGATACCTGAGAAACTTCCTCCTTTTTCTTAGCCCCTCTAGATGCATAATACCCCAAAACACTAACTAAAATAACTCCAATTATCACAAGTGTAATAACTACTTTCTTTTTTTCTTCAGGGGTAAGTTCCTCCCATTTTTCTTTTAGCCTAGCAAAAAAATTTTGCAGCTTTTCTTTCATAAACTAACCCTCCCTACTTGGTTACCTCTTGAGCAATCTCTCTCTTTCTTTCTATTACTATCATTCCCGTTTTTTCACCTTTCTTTAACCTTAACTTTTCGATAGAAATCGCATACGGAGAAACAGTTATTTCTTTTCTTAAAAACATCCTCTCGTTTAGATCAACATAAGGTTTATCCCCAATATAGGCCAACACAAAATACTTTACCCTTATGTTTTCCCCCTCAAACTCATAATGTGCCTTTTCTTCTATCTCAAGATCTGTGAAAAGATTATGCCTTACATCAACTTTCTTAAACTCAGCCTCAGGAGGTATGTTTCCAGAAAAAAATTGCTTAACTAACGTAGTTATTCGCTCCTCAAAAGGTACGTTTTGTAACTTATCAACTTTTTCTTTCAACATAAGTTCCTTGTCTTCAAGATAAATAAGAGCAGCTGGAATCTTAGCTGGAAAAGCAATTAGAGAATAAACCTTATTGTTACAAACAACATGAATGTCAACCGGAATTTCAGAGTATTGAAAACTTTCCCCAACCTTCTTCACCTTAAACTTAACAAAGGCATTTCTATCGATTACCTTTACTACAACTCCTTTTTCCTCCGAAAAAACAACATCCTGTATAGGAAGAGGACATACAATCCTATTTATGTCTACATTTGACATCCTAACCATCGTTGTTTTCTCTGGTTCAACTACGTAGTATACACCCTCAAATACTTGCCCAGGTGTAAAAGACTCGTCTATCTTAATCCTGTAAATCTCTTCTTTCTCTTTAACTAAGGCCTTCTTAGTAACCTTTTCTTTACCATTCTTTTCTTTACCTTTTTGACCAGAAGAAGGACACTGCTCTGGAGAAACTTCACATAAACTAGGTACTTGAGTTTCTTTGGGAAGTTGAGAAGTCTTAGGAATTGCAGTTCCTCCTTTTGGAAGGGGTGCTTCCATTTTTTGAAAACTCTGAGAGGTTAAAGGAGTAACGATCTGAGGAATTTGGGTCTGCCCAAAAAGTAAACCCGTGCTAAAACTTATCACAACTACACCACCAACAACACTTAACACTAAATCTTTTATCTTATTTATACCTGACATGTCCCCTCCTTACACTCTCTTATATCTTTTAAATACAGCCTCCCACTTACGATCTCGTAATCTATCACGTAAGACCTTCTTTCATTCGTAACCACCTTTCTATCCATCACCCACTGATCAAAAAAACCAGAAACCAATATCTTTCTTGTATTATGATTAATCTTTATATGGTTTATGAAAAAAGCAGACGAAACTTTTGCTGTTTTTACGTCCTGAGCTATTCTTTCAAAATTCTGCTTCATTTCAGTATATCTTGCTGGTAAGACAAGCTTTAGTAATTCTTGAACCTGAAAATCTATCGTTTCAGGAGAATAATTCAAAGCTAAGTAAACTACGTGTCTAGTAAACTCGGCAAGATAATGATCGTCTGCTCTCTTCCCGCTTATTTCAGTTGGTCTCTCAAGAGTCAAAGGAATTAAAACTACCTTTTCATTATTTACTACATAAAACGTTACTGACGCATTAGCTATAAATGCTATAAACAACAGAAAAAACAAAAACCTCAAAAACTTATTATGCTCCTTTAAAACTGCTTTTTCTTCAAGATAGTCTTTAGCTCTCATAACTTCACCCCTAATCGTTAAATTTGTTTTCAAAGTAAGTAGGTGCGTTTTTTAAATCAACTAGACCGATCTTATAAAGCACGTGTCTTAAATAACCTCTTGGATACCTTTTTTTTGCCCACGAAAGAAAAAAAGCTAGTCCCACAAGTAAAAAAGTCATCCACAAACCAAAAAACAAAATAAAAACAAACCCTAAAACGAGACAAGCAAGTTCGTCGGCTTCGAAAAACAGAACCTGATAAGGTCTGTGTAAAAACTGAGGAATCCTTAAATCTTCCCTCTCCATCTCTAACTCTCGCCCCTTACTATTATTACTACGTTTCTATTTAGACAAAGAACTCCGCTTTCCTTAGAAACCCCAGCTCCATAAGACTTTACCTTTACTTCCCCTCCAAGAACTTTCTTCACTATACCCTCAACAACTTTTGCCCTTTTTTCAGAAAGAGCTTTGTTATATCTTTTAGAACCTATACAACACGCATGCCCAATTACTTCGACCTCCGTTATCTTCAAACCTTCTTTTGAGAACTTTTCTTTAATTTCTGAAAGCTTACTCTTTAGAAACTTCAACTGGTCGCTAGTGAGTTTCCACTTATTAAATGGAAAATAAACCAAAAATCTTTCTTCCTTTCTGCTAATAAACTGTTTTTCCTTTATGATCTTAGGCTCTTCTTTCACTTCAGAAGAAAAAACCACCCCTCTTACAAAAGAAGGAAACTGGGTTTCTAAAACTCTTTGTGGCTTTATCTTTGTTTCACATGGAATTATAAGATGTATGTCTTCCTGAGGAAAAATCACAGTCCCTGGATCCTGAACCACCACGTTATAATCATATGAATCCTGATGTAACTCCAAACACCTTGCTGAAACTTTATCCAAACCAAATACAAAGAAAAAAACAAACAAAACTAGAATTCTAACCATATTGCCTCCTAACTAATTTCTAGATTTATTATTTAGAATTAGTTTCTCAAAAACTGTGAAGAAAAATCTACGAACTTTTTCTCCCCTGAAACGTTTCCTATTACATAAAGATGATACATGAGATCGGCATCTCCATAACTTACGTAAAACTTTTCCACTTTCACCTCTTCAAATCCTTCAGAATAACCAAACTGAGGTTGTATACCTTTTACATACACAACTGCAGGAACCTCACTTATCCTATATCTTCTAAACAAAAGTGGATCTATTATAAACTTCACTCTATAAATCTCACATGGACTGTTCTCTAGATTTGAAAAACACTCAAGATTTTTTACTATCATTTTTGCTACCCACTCAACGGTTGGTCTAAGCCGTGTCAAACCTTCAATTCCTCCCCTTAAAACAAAAAATACCTGTTCATATGATCCTAAAAGCTCAGCTCTCTTAACAAAAGCCCTAATCGTATCTTCAGGCACACTCTTTGATATAAATACGTATAACCTCTCGTTCTCATTCAATAGAGAGCCTCTCTTTAAGTACCCTGTTTCGTAAAATCTTTCAGCTCCTTCCTCTTTTCCGAAACTTTGAGGCAATAAAATTTTAGAAATTCTTTCTTTTTCCTTTTCAACCTTTTGCTTAAATTCTTCTGAGAAATAATAAGCCGAAATTTCCTCTAGTCTTTTTTTAACTTCTTCTTCAACGTAAGGATTTTGTTTTAGATTTCCTAAACTAAACCCTTTTGAAACCTCATCTACATAAGACATCAAATCCTCTATATTTCCTTTAACTTTCAGCTTTTTCCAAACCTTACCTTCGTAATATATCGTTATGTATCCCTCATCATCAGGATCAACTTTTACAGAAGTAACTGAAAGAACTTGAGTACAAACTTCTCCCCTCTTACCAAGAAAAACCTTACCTTTTTCTACCTTTACCACATATGCACACGGATTAGGTAAAGGTATCATGTATACATTGTTTGATACTTCCGCAAAAACAAGGTTTACAATAATAAAAAAACTAATAAAAAGAAGTCCTAGAACTAATTTGTAGTTCTTATTCCCATGCAACATTTTACCCTTCTAAAAACTATCCATGCGTAATTATCTGGAGAATTTTTAGAACTTCCAAAAGGAGGATTTTTAAAGTACTCCCACAAAAGTTGAGATCTTCCTAGAGGAACAAATGGGCCTTGTCTAGGTTTTACAAGATGCATTTTGTAACTCGTTTTTTTCCACACTGGAGTTAATACTGCATAACATTCATCTATTCCAGGGTCCCAGAGTATGCCAAGTCTTGCGTTACGATAAAGTGTTTTTGAGGCAATCAATGCTGATGTTTGAGGATGACTTACAGCCTCTGTTGCTGATCCTGCAAGAGGATAAGCACCACCCCAGGAACCTACACACCAAAAAAGTGCATCTATTGGATACTTCACCGTTGCTGCAGCACTATCGGCAGCACAGGCAAGCTGAGCAATAGGATTACCAAAAAGAATTGCTTCCGGATTTATCACAAAACTAAGAACATCATTGTTCCACATCGGATCTACTTCACTTAAATAAGCTACGTCAAATCCCTCGTGAGGAACACAAGGTATGTCAACAAAAAGATCAATTATATCAAGTACATTAAAAATATAGTAATGAGCATTATACGATACATAGGAACTTGGACCGGTAGACATCGTAGCCTTATGTAATTTACCTGACTTAGAAAGATTCAACTGTATTCCACCGAGTAAAGGAAAACACCAAGGTATTTTGGTTACTTCAAGTACTCTAGCTGGCTCCCAATATGATGCAGTAAGACCAACCCTCATATTAAGCCCCTCTCTACAAGCACACATAATAGAACTTAATCTATCAGGATTAGTCTGAAGACCCTCACTTGCGGAATGCTTGTAAAGATCGCTAAAACCTCTTGTTTCAACCCCCGCAAGTTCGATAGGAAATATTCCGTACCATCTGATGTCAGTTATTGGGTTAATAAAAGACGCTCTACACCCTTGATCACCTCCATAACCGTAAGAAAAAAGTAAAAACAAAAAAACTAATACGGCTACTGCTCTTTTAACCATACACTCCAACCTCCTGAATCACGAAATAGTTTGAAACTTGGTATACAACTGTGGGAGTATTCTTTATAGAAAAGTACTCTAGCAGTTTGTCAAATGCAAGATAAACTGTTCTTCCGAGATAGAGTTCAGTAAAAACACGATCACCTCTTGTTAAAACAAGAATAACATCGTTTCTCTGAAGATATCCACTCTTTTTTAACCATTCAAGTTCTTTCATATCACCACTAAAGAAGATGATTACAAAAGGAAATCTTAAGTAGTCAAGAGGATTGAAAGTATAACCCTTTGGGTATATAATCCTCCCAGTATGATCTTTTATATCAAAAGACAACTGAAAAACCGGAGCATAGGTTCGTGTAACAGTCTTTTTTGCTTTTCCAAGCTTAAAGTCTACTTTGTTAAAATTACTAAGTTTTTTCCTCAGATTTAGAAATTTCTCAAGAAGATTTGTTTTCCTAACCTTTTCAATAATTTCGTCTAAGGCATCTTTTTCGGCTATAAAGTACGTTGCACCAAACTTGCCAACATACTCAGCAAAAGAAAAGCTACACGTAAAATTAAATAAAATTACCAAAATAAGCACAATCTTATTAATTCTGCTAATCTTACACCACATAAAAACCCTCTAAAGATAACCTTCGTGCTCTCTTTTGTTCAAACGAATTACAACAAAGCTAAAATGCTTTTTCCATTCCTGAAGAGCAGATAAAATCACTTCCTGCAAGTCTTATTGCTTGAAGAGCGGTTGTAGCTTCAGCAAAGAAAGAATGACAGGTACACTGCACTTCTACTTCTTCTCCACTCTGAGGATCATAAGGACATACGTATCCTGATTTTCCTTCAACACAAAATCTGTATTCATAAAGTCTTCTAGGATTCGGATTAAGTTCCATTTTAGCAACTACTTCTTTTCCTACATTTGGAAGTCGTACTCTACAAACAGGTTCGCACGTGTCTGGTAAACTTTGTGGAGGGAATAAAATGTTACCTTCTTGCAACTTCCACGTGCCGCTAAAAATATAATCACTAAAACAAGGTGAAGAACAATAATATGCTCCATTGTATACCCTACACGAATTATCTCCAGTTAAAGGACACTTTAAGTCCGAAACACAAGCCTGGATAACAGGGTCAAAATTTCCGTTTGCACAGGTTGGAGTAGATACACATCTTCCATTTTCTAAATTATACCCAGAAGGACACCAAGTTATGGTAGTTACGCAAACATCTTCGTTTCTATCATAATAAGAATCTGGGCCACAAGAAATATCTTTGTAACAAGTTATATTTATGGGATCAAATTGAGTACCCTCAGGACAAAAATAATCTATACGCTCTGTACACGTTCCTGTATGGTTGCCTTGCTTACAATTTGTTACACACGTAGAATTGTCTGGATAAGAAATGTCATTTAAACTACATACATATTCCTTGGTAGAATTAGGTGAGGTTTCGCATCTGTTTCTTTCTTTGTTGAAAGTAAAACTACACGGTGGATCTATGAGAGTTATAGTTCCATCGTCATTAAATATGTATCTCCTACCTTCACAACATGCAGGTTCATACTTGTTGACTGTTGTCATAGAAGAAGCAACACATTTTCCTAGTGAACTGTCATATACCCCGGGAGAAATACAAGAAAAACTATCAACTCTATAATTACATCTGGTAATATCTAACGGACACAAGTATCCACTTGATGCAGGAATACATAAAGCATATTCGTTAGATTCAAAAATTCCGTTGCCATTTAAATCCTTACGGCATATTATTCCCATAGTAGCGTTATTTGCTCCCTCTAAGTAATAGTCTTTATAAGATACTCTTCCAGCGGTTACATTGATATCTATAGAAGACATCACAGATTCCAGTCTGCGCTGTGCGACTCCAAGATCAAGAGAAGATTGTTTTTTGCATCTATAGGTTCTCTCTATATCCCACACTTTGCATATTATTCTGTTACAGAATTCCTGACAAGTATTATAGGGTACTATTCCTGTTCTTTGTCCGTTTTTAACAGTATAAACTCCGTCTTGTTTTTCTTCCCATAATACGCAATCAGAATTGTTCTCGTAAACAGTACACGTATTGTCGTAAAATTCATCAACTACTACACACAAAGCAACTGGTTCGTCAAAAATAAACTTAAAAGAAGGACCAGTCTTGTTTTTGTCCCTATAAATATCACACTGTTTATGACTTCCTAATTTGGTCTTTGTGTATACATCTATTTGAATTACTTGAGTTGTTGCTTTTTGCTTGGTTGGTGGTATTAAATTAGTTGCTGGTATATCTAAAGAGAACCAATATTCACCTCGGGCACCATGAAATTCGTAAACTTTTTTCCCGTTAAGATAAAAATATAAATCGTGACACCTACCACAATGAACAAATTCTATTTTTCTCAAAGATTTATAATACTCATAGGGAAGTAAAAACGTAATATCAGCTCTGCTCCAAGTATACGGATACTGATAAATGGGAGTTACTACCTGAATACAATTAGGTCCGCAATAAGTTGCTGATTGGTATAAAAAAGCACAGTCTCCTCTGAAACTAAACAACTCGTCAAATTTTCTTGTTACCACTTTGTATTTTAACGAACACTTTTTAAGTTCTGAATTATCCGCAAGCATAGGATTTTTCGAAACCAAATCTACGTAATAAGCAGGCGAAGAAGGATCTGTTACTTGAGAAAAATATAAATTCTGAGCTTCAGCTGGAATTCTTGAAGGAGTATCCTTTAGACTGGCAAGCTCTCTAATCTGAGAAGATCCTTGAGCAGAAACGCAACTTGACTTAGACTGTCCGTACATTCTAATAGTTAAACTTTCAACTGATCCAAAAGAAACTACATACGAAGGATCAACACTCATAAAAGCTTGGGCTACCGCACCACCGGCTACTGAAAGAATATAGCCAGTGTTAGTATATAAGGCACTTGTATTTCCTTTACATATAGGGCTTATACAAAAACACCCACCAACCTTGGACTGATCCACTTCTTGTAGTTTGAGGGTTCTATCAGAGGGGTCAAAAATGAAAGTGTAGATTCTACATCTAAAATAGTTACCCTCTTGCTGACATTTGAAAAATCCATTAGAACAAAATCCAGAAACTTCCTCTATAGTCATAGTCTTATCAAGCTTTCCGTTGTTATCAGAATCGTACATAATAAAAACATTAACATTACCGTCACTTCTTGGCTGAAGAGTTAAATTTAAAAATTCTCCTTCTGCAGGGCAAAGCATTTGAACGTTACCACTTTGACTGCGATCGATAGTATAAAGAGGAACTCCATGTAGAAGTGGATTTATATAAGATGACTGCAAAGTGTTACTACCAGAAATAGTTTGCTTAAAGGACTCGTAAACACTTCTTGCAACCTCTTCAGGGGTTTTCTCTCCATAGAGTATTCTAGTAAAAACAAAAAACCCAAATAAAGTCCATAAAAACAATATTGCATACCCAAGAACTCTACTCATCCTTCAAAAACCTCTAAATTATTTTTTAATTTTTTACACAAAACTTTGACAAAAGACCTTTCCAAAGAAACACTCTGGAAAAGACAAAGGTCTATGTTAAAAAATAAAAAAACTAAAGGAGGATCTCTTATGAGAAATCTCTTTAAACTTTTTCTAAACCGCTTAATCCTACTCTTTTTAGGTATTTTGACATACTTTAACCCAGCCTTTAGTGCTACAGATTTTTCACATCTACCGGATAGATTCGAGGCTCCTTTAATTTCTGAAGATTCAAAAATTCCCGAAGAGAAAAAAACGTATTGCAAAATGCTATTAGAAAAATATGCAGAAATTTTAAAGAAAGACTATTCTCAACTTACTAAAGAAGAGCTAGAAGTCCTTAAGTTGCTCAACTATCTTTTCATAAAAACTGGAACCTGCATAGGTTATCTATGGTATGATTTTATTGAAGAATTTAAAGGTTTTAACAAACTCTCTAAAGACAAAGTGTCTATTCTTTTAGACATTCCTGACTGTGGAATATATTCATGTAGCAAGACTAATCTTATTGACTTAATTCCCATGCTTGAGAAAATAACAAATTGTCAAGGAAAAATTCCATTTGATGAAACGATAAAATGTATAACAAAAAGCAACGTAAATATATGGAAAAGACAAGTCCCTTCTACTTTTACAAGTGGTGCGTCTTTTCTTGTTTTGTTTACCTTTAAGCAAAAATACAAA
>JAWBTN010000040.1:0-8624 GCA_039000415.1 Candidatus Aenigmatarchaeota archaeon
TCTTTCAATTCAGAAATTTTTTCTTCAAGCGATATTAAACTCTTCCTCATTTCTTCTACAGACTTAATACGACCTTCAAGTCCTGTCACGATATCTTTCAAATCAAAGATTTTTTCTTCAACTTTCTTCAAAATTGAAGGTTCCAGAGATTCTATTTTACCCACGATTTCATCAATTTTTGAAGTGATCGAACCCAAATTATTTTCCAACCTAGATACTTCTTGTGCTGGTGTAAGTTCGGACATTCTTTTATTTATATCCTTCAACTCATTCTCTATCTTTTCAATATTCTTTTCAAGTTTATTGATATTATCTTTCAAAGCAGATGTATCATACCCTCCTTTTAACTCAGAGATTTTTTCTTCGAAATTCTTCACACTTTCTGAAAGGGATGCTGTTTTTTGTGAGAGCTCCGTTGTTCTTGAGTCGATGTTCTCGAGGAACCTCTTAAGCTCGAGACCCCCCAAATTTTCAACCATTATAAGATCTTCAAGCTCATCCAACCTTTCTTTTATTTGGTTTATAGTCTCAACATCGACAGTAGTGAGTGATTTTATCTTTTCATTGATCTCACCTATCGCGACTTCAAGGTTTACGAGCCTTTTATCGACTTGAAGCAATGCGAACTTGAACTTATCTTCAACTTCCATCCCTTTTATCCCTTCCTCAGAAGCCATTTCCACCTAAGTAATAATTTCATTTTTCCAAGTTAAATTCTTTTTTCATACTTCAACCAAAAAGCCCAAGAGGCCAAAACAGCTGTAATAAGACCAAATTTCCACAAGAAGTCATGTATTAAATAAAACAAACCTGGTTTTAAAAATGAAAGGTAAACACACAAAACTATCCTGAATATGTTGAAGAAGAAGATTGAAGGTAAAGATATGGAAAGAAAAATCGATTTCTTTTTCCAACTCATGCTAGGGGTTGCTAGGGTCAAAGCTATTAGAGCGTACAAAGATTTCCAACCAGTGCAATCCATATCTATATCCACAAAATTCAATTCAAAACCTTTAGCGAAAATCAACCGTGTTTTATCCATAGCCAATTCAAAACCAACAGCTCTCAAAATCTTGTAAGATAAGAAAGTTACAAGATGTTGAAGAGGTTCGTAAGAGAAGTTGATGTAGAGTAAGATGTAGAGTGGTATAGCTAACAAATTGAGCTTTACAAAGAACAAAAGGATTTGAAGTAACTCGTCTTTTTTCATCTTGCTTTCCTCAAAACTTCTTTTGCAGCATCAGCTATGCTCTCGCTCTTTTTCTTGAAAACTCTTTTCAAAACATCTTCAAACAAATCTTCCCTACCAAGCTTTTTAACGACTTCTTCAACTTTCAAAAAAATGTTGTGATAATTCCTGAAAGCCCTTAAAGCTGCGGCCAAAGCATCTTTTTGATGAGAATCTTTTGTAAGCCATTTGTAATCATCGAGGAGCTTAGCTTTTTCTTTGTAGCTCAAAGAAACTTGGGGGTAAAAAACTTTACAGCCTAAAGAACTAGCAAGCTTTTCTATACCCTTAGGCAAAGGGTTAACATCGCTTGCGATTATCAAAGCATCCCCGAATTTCAGAATATGTTTGATTATTTCCGCCCTAGTGACTTCTTTCATACTACACAAATCTAAAACTTTACCCTTTGCATCTAAGATCGCTATTCCAATAGTTGAGCCAAGGTCGATTCCGACTATCAAATTCTTCCTCAGATTTTCACCTCAATATTTTTCACTCAATATCTTCTTCATCTTCTTCGCAAGCTTTTCCCCAATTCCCTTGACTAATTTTAATTCTCTCTCACTAGCAGAAAAAACTTTTTCAACAGAACCGAATTTCTCCAACAATCTTTTCGATAATGTAATGGAAATCCCGGGAATGCTCGATACTATGAACTCTTTAATCTTCCTCTCATCTTCTGGTTTCTTCCCGACCTTGAAAGCTGGGGTGAAGTTCTTCTCTTCTTGCTCCTTCTTCGCTATCCAGTATATTGTTTTGGCCGTATCTAAAGGATTCCTTGTACTTATCAAGCTTATACCGAAATCAACCAACAATCCTGCTATCGTTGCTTTCAAAGAATTTTCATTTATTTCTCTTGTTGAATAACCTTCGATCAAAATGATCGGTTTTTCAAAATTTTCCCTCAATTCTCTAGCCTGCTCAAAAATCCTACCATCGATTATCGAAGAAATGAAATCGTCGTAAGTTTTCCTCTCTATCGCAACTCTTCTACTACAAACAAAATCACCACATTTCAAATCCATCTCTCTGACCGAAACATCCATTTTTTTCAAAATCTCGATGATTTCCTCTTCCCTGTGATCACACAAAATCAAAACTTTCTCTGATTTCAACAAAGATTGTTTTTCGATCATTTCACCACTTTATTTATTGAATCATTAAAAAATCAACCCAACCAATCTTTCAAAGTTTTCTTCTTGCTCTTTTCCCTCATATCGTACAATATACCTTTCATCTTCCTCTCTTTTTGGAAAGCTGCCCAGTAGTAAGATTCATCCCTAGTATCTTTAGCGAGTAAGAAAATAACTTTACCAGCAGTTTGTCTACCAACCCTTCCCCTCCTTTGAATAGCTCTTATCTCGCTTGGTACAGCTTCGTAAAATATCGCGTAGTCTGTAGCAACTATGTCCAAACCTTCTTCTCCGATGCTAGTTGCGATTAACACGTTGAATTTCCCTTCTTTGAATTCTTTCAAAACTTCGATTTGCTCTTGTTGACTCATGCCTTTTCCCCTTTTCGTGGATTGGCCAACCAGTACATCACACTTTATCCCTTCCTTCTTCAAAACTTCATTTATTTTTTCAACGGTTGACCTGTAGTTTGCAAAAACTATTATTTTCACTTTTGGATTTTCTCTCAAAAAATCTTTTATAAGATATTTGAGCTTGATGAGCTTTGGGTGTTCGATTTCACCCAAGCTTTTAACTATTTTCATGACTTCTTCCATCCTAGGATCTTTTGAAATCTTTTTATCAACCCTCTTCTTACTCTTTTTCAATTTCTCTAAGAAATCTAGAAAAGAGTAAAACTCTTGGGTTTCTAGTAGCTCTATCGCGTGCTCAATTTTTATGGCTTCGGCAAGTTTGATCATAGCTAAAGCCAACAAAGAATTCTTCGAGCTCATGTATTTCGATGCTATCTTTTTTTGCAACATCAACAAAATTTTTTTCTGCGGTTTTGAAGATGATATGAAGCCGTGTTCTTTCAACCAATTCAAAGAATCTTTCAGCATCCGTTCGAGAAAACCTTTAACCATTTTCATTTCCTCCGGTAATTCAACGTAAATCCATTCTTTAGCTATCGGCTTAACGTAAGGCTTCACATCTTCATCAGTTTCTGTTCTTATTTCCACACAATCTATGAACAAATTCTCCTTTATTTCTTCTATCCTTTCAAAGCTCCCACCTGGTGAAGCAGTCAATCCAAGGATCAAAGGATACTTTGCTTGCTCTTTGTATTTTTTTGCAACGAAAGTGTAAGCGTATTCTTTCACACATCTATGACATTCATCCAACACCATCAAAGAAAAATCATCAAGCTTTAACCTCCCATTTTCGACATCATTCTGAATTGTTTGAGGTGTAGCTATTATAACCTTACTCTTTCCATAAATTTCAACCCTTTTATCTGGTTTTATTTTTCCCGTTACGAGAGCTATTTCTTCTTCCGAAAGATCGGTGAACTTTTCGAAAATTTTCTTGTGCTGGGCACTTAAAGGTCTTGTTGGTGCCATAACCATAACTTTACTTTCAGGAAATTCGTTCAATCTTTTTATAGCTACCAACAAAGCTATTAAAGTTTTTCCCATACCAGTTGGTAAAACAACTAAAGTGTTTCTCTTCCCCGCAGTTTCAGCTATGTTCTTTTGATATTCCCTAGGTTCTACATCCTTTAGATTAACCATGTCAATCTCCGATAACCGTAACGAAAACTTTTCTTTCCCTCGATTCGAAGAGTTCAACGAAAAAAATATCTTGCCAAGTCCCCAGAAACAGTTTTCCTTCTTTTATAGGTATTGTCAAAAAAGTTTTCAACAAGTTTGATTTGATGTGGGCTGTTGCGTTGATGTTTCCCTCATAATCGTGGAAATACTTCTCTTCCAAAGGCAAAATTTTCTCGAAAAATTTTATCAAATCTCTATGGATGGTCTCATCATATTCTTGGATGATTAAAGCAGCAGTGTTGTGTAAAGCGTTAACAAAAACCATACCGTTTTTTATCCCGGATTCTTCAACTATTTCTTCAACTTCATCCGTTATTTTGATGAACTCGTTTGTCTTCTTGGTTTTTATCGAGATCGTCTTCTGGAAAATTTTCATAGTTAAATTTAATCAGCTTATAAATATTAAGCAGTTACCATGCGAGTTGCAGTTTTGTTCAGCGGTGGGAAAGATTCTACTTATGCCACTTACATCGCTAAAAAACAAGGGTATGATGTAAAGTATTTGGTTACAATAATTCCCGAAAGAGAAGATTCTTGGATGTTTCATTTCCCTTGCATAGCTTTAACAAAATTACAAGCCAAAGCTCTTGGCATCAAGCAAATAATGAGAAAAACAAAAAGTGAAAAAGAGAAAGAGCTCGAAGATTTAAAAAGGGTTTTAGAAAAAATAAAAGGCGAGATAGATGCTGTGGTTTCTGGTGCAGTCGCTAGCAATTATCAAAAGTACAGGATAGATAAAGTTTGCGAAGAGCTTGGACTTAAGCACATAGCTCCTCTTTGGGAGAAAGATCAAGAAGAAGTTTTGAAGGAAGAGGTGAAATCTGGTTTTGAAATAATGGTGACAGGAGTTTTTGCTGAAGGTTTTGATGAAACTTGGCTCGGAAGGATAATCGACGAAGAACTTTTTGAAGAACTATTGAGGCTTAAGAGGAGATTCGGGATTTCTGTTAGTGGTGAGGGAGGCGAATACGAAACTTTTGTTTTGGATTGTCCTTTATTCAAAAAAAGAATTGATATCTTAAGTTTCAAGAAAATCTGGGATGAAAAGATTAAAAGTGGTTACGTTGAAGTAAAAGAAGCGAAATTGGTCGAAAAAAATTAAAGGTTTTTGAATGTCCACAGGAGCTTACTCTTTGTTCATAAAACTTGAGAAGGATAAAATGATAAAAATCGGTAAGTTGGGAAAATTCGTTTTTCCAAAAGGTTTTTACGTATACACAGGATCAGCTTTAAAAAATTTGGAAGCAAGGATAGAAAGACATTTCAAAAAAAGGAAGAAAAAATTTTGGCATGTAGATTACTTGCTTCAAGGTGAAGATGTGAAAATAATGTACGTGGTGAAAGTGATAACTAAACTGAAAATAGAATGTGAACTCAACAGAACGTTGAGTAAAATCTTGAAAGCTTATCCGATAATAAAAAAATTTGGTTCTTCGGATTGTAAGTGTGAAAGTCATCTCCTATATTCAACTAAACCTATAGAAAATCTAAATTTTATTGATGAATTGGTTGAAGAACTTAATAGGCTTAGCTTTGATATCAGTTAGCTGGCTCGATGTGCTTGGGTCGAATTTTCAACTCAAATTAACTCTTTTAATCATAGGTTTTGATTTGACGAGCTTGTTATTTAAAATTTTGATATTTTTGATCAATTCCTTTTTATTATTCCATGGAAAAGGAATTTTTTTGAGTTGGGTCTTCTTCACGATAATCGTTCTCGAATTCCTCTTCTCACAATTAAAGTCCGCGAAATTTTTGAAGTTGGTCTCAAAACCTTCGATAATTTTCTTTTCGGTTTTGTTCAGTTTACAAAACATTCACTTGGCATTGATCTTGGCTGGAATAGATTTAATTATAAATCTGAAAAATTAGCTTTTAATTAGGCCGAGGTCGCCTAACTGGTAGGGCACCGGTCTCGAATTATCAAGAAAACCGGCGGGCGTAAGCCCATGTGGGTTCGAATCCCACCCTCGGCGTTCCTTGCTAATCTTTATATGCTTTTCGCTTTCTTCTCTTTCTTGAAATTTAAGCGGAAAATTAAGAAGAAAAATTAAGGAATAAAGTGGAATGAGCCATGCTTCCTCCTGAAGGAAGTTGGGAAGCATGGAATTGGAAGAATGTAAGCATGGCTTATTCGCGGGATGCATTCGAACGAATAAAACTTATGTCTAGACAACACAGTATACATGCAAGGCTTAAGTCTGAAGAAAAACTATTTCTTGCTAAAGAATTCAAAAGATTTTTGAAGCAAACTGGAAATTTAGTTTTGTTTTGTGGTTATAAGGACAAATGAAAATGGTACAACATCCTCACAAGAACTAAGTTGAAATTTATAAGGGAAATAATTTGGGTGTAAAATTTACCGTGGTTTTTACGATCTTTGCGAAAGTCTGATAAGGGAAATTGAATGTAAAAAAGTTGATGATAAATGAACATATTGGAAGCAAGGATTATATTACGATGTAGAAAAACTACACAAGCAAAAGAAGTTTGGCTAGACCTTTACAATTTTGGTTAACAAACTTTCACAACTTTCATCTTTAGGCTATTGATAAAAAGAGAAATAAATCACGGCAATGAAAGAGGAAGGGAGACTTTTTATACTGCTACCACAAGTTGTTTAGAAGCTATGAATGCTAGTGAGAGCTTTGTTAAGAGCGAGCAAGAGAAGTTGCAAAGGAGTAGCAGTAATAAATCTGACACAATTCAATACTCGATAAAGTTGATGACTGATAGAAGGATGGGGATTTGCTAGTAGTGAGTAGATTGGTATGAATCAAAAATTATTAGAGTTCGTATCTAGTAATCAAGTTGCTATATTATTAACACAAAATTTTATGGAGAATGTTTGAACCAAGTCTTAAATATTTTATTTGTAAACCTACAATTATGGTGTCTATATCTAAAGAATCTAAAGAGTTAGAAGAATATCTTTATAAAAATGAATGGGAAAAATTTAGATGTGAAAAGTGTAATCGCCTCTACTGGACTAAATCATATGTTTCTAAAGAAAATTGCCAAGAATTAGATTGTCTACCTGCGAAAAAATACATTTTTTCATCAATAATCAGAAAGAAACGAAGAATTGTGCCACTTTATACATTGTTTAAAGATTACATGAATTTCTTTAAAGAA
Organism: Candidatus Aenigmatarchaeota archaeon; assembly: GCA_039000415.1. Taxonomy (GTDB): domain Archaea; phylum Aenigmatarchaeota; class Aenigmatarchaeia; order CG10238-14; family SCSR01; genus JAVZGQ01. Next base: position 7,089 of record JAWBTN010000040.1, read on the forward strand.
CTTGGATACAAAGAAACAGAACCTAATGATATATATAGAGGTAAGGATACGTTTTTCATAATATGTGGGCTTCAAAAATGGGATGACATTCTAGAGGGAAAGAGGTTACCTGATAAGGAAAGGTATGTTTTTAATCAGCCCAGTGTAAGGCTTACAGATATTGATAAATTAAATACAGGGAGACATCTAACAGCATTTAATATGTTGAGTATTCAACAATTTGATGTAGGTCGGAAAGACTACGTAGATGTCCTAGATCATGTACTTCAATACTACTCAGATGTTGTTGGATTACCTGTTCACGAAATGACTCTCGTAGAGGATGTTTGGAGAGGAGGTAATGCATGGGGTCCATGTTTAGAAACAAACATAGGTGGTGTCGAAATTGGTACATTAGTTTATATTGTAAGTCCAATAAAAGGGGTTGATGTAGGATTAGGATTAGAAAGAATCGGATGGGTGCTATCGAAGTCTGATACAGTTTGGGATGTAATAGGGCCTATAGAAAATTCTTTATTTGAGGAGTATAGTTCTATGAATACATTAAGGACGGTTACTCTTTTAATTGGACAAAACATATTACCTTCAAAAAAAGGTGCGGGTTATGTCATAAGAAAATTAATAAAAGATAATTTGAATGAGTTAAGAAGAGTGAACATTCCTAAGCTCACTAGATATTATTATGATGAATGGTCTAAATTCATTAAACTGTATTTAAGTGAAAATGAAGTAGAAAACATTATAGAAAAAGAAATTGACAGAGAGCTTTTAGCAAAAGTGAGCAAGATAGTAGGTTATGAAAGTTTAAAAAAACTGACATCAAAAAATTTTGAAGAATTTATTGTTCATTTACATGAAGATGTTATTCCTCTTGATATGTTAAGAAAAAAAATAAAGGAGAGTTAAAATGAAAGAGTTTTACTCGTCCGAAGATTGGAAAAGAATTGGAAAAGTTAAAATAAACATAACAGATAAAGAAAAGTCAATCAGAAAACTTAAAGAAATAGGGTTGCCTACATAGAAATAAAAAGAGTGTTATATACTCATACATAACGAAGACGTCGAGGAATTCCCTAAAAAACACTCCATGGGTACAGAACTTTGAACCCCAGAGATCTTACCATTTAATTTGCTGTTAGCTACAGCTTCTATTTTTACACCAGATTTAGTGGGATATGCAAAATCAAAGATAGAAGCATTGTATCAAATCAGTAAACGAAGCAATTCAAACTACTTTCATCGCTTTATATAACATCTTTTCTAATTTCATTAAATTTTTTTGGTAAGGAGGGGTAGCAAGGTTGATGCTACTTTCTAGAACTTCTCTTGAAGTAGCAGGTGTAGGGTTAAATAAATCAGTAATCATACCTAACATAATACTCGCAAAAAATCGCTCTCTGTCAAACTCTTTCCCATATCCCAGATTAAGCAACACTTTATCTGAGATAGACTTAAACCTTTCCCATCTTTTATCCCTTTTAACTTCTTCTTCATTTCTAGGATCGTCTGCCGACAAGCATTCTATTCGATACTCTT